>JACPGN010000287.1 GCA_016182435.1 Lentisphaerota bacterium
CGCCCCCAGCGCTGGACAATTGTCTCCTTCAATTTCAGGATGGAAGCTTCCTCGCCCTGGTCAAACGTTAAAACCGTAACATCATATCCCAGGCGCCGCTGCTCCTGGCCCAAGCGCTCTAAAGGCTCCTTATGCCGCGAAGCAACGATGGTCTGCGCGCCGGCTGCGGCGAGCGCCGCCACGATCTGACGGCCGTACAGGCCGGCGCCGCCGGTGGCCAGGGCCACTTTGCCTTTGAGTGAAAACTTGTCCAGGACCGCCATGATTATTGCCTCCTAAGGCGGGCGGTGCCCGCAACCCAAAATTTACCACTGATTACACGGATTTCACGGATCGTCAGGCCGTTGACGGCCGCCGGGCGGCCGTCAACAATCAGTGTTATCCGTGCCATCCGTGGTCAAACATTCTTGTTTTTCATCGCTGTATCTCATGTTTAAGGCACTAATCTTCGCCAAGGCGCTATTGTTTAATGCGAACAACTTAAGACCCGGCCCTCAACCGCCAGGCGCGTGCACTCGGCCACGGCATAATTCAGCACCCGGCCGCTCCGGCGGCTGCGCCGAACCACGCACCAATGACCGCGCCCGGAGATATCGCCAGCCTCCAGGAGACCATGCTCATAAGCATAGATGAGCGTATCGGCCACTTCGTCGAATTCAATCCGAACCGCCAGCGAACCCGGCAAGCTCCTGAGCGGCTCGACCTTGGCCGGCGCCATGTTCCTGGCGCGCGGCAACAGGACGGCCATAAACCGGCCATTCAACCCGGCAATCTTGGCCACGAGGCGCGGGCGCAGAAAAGTAGAATAATGAACCTGATTCGCCGCTCGTCCGAATTGCTCGATCCTTTCTTTCTTGAAGGGGCCGACATATTTGTAGGAGCTAGGGCTCACTTGATCCTGGAACACTCCGACAAACTTGTGAGGCGGATCGTACTCCGCCTTGTCCGGCAGGGCAAAATGAACGTCCAGCTTGTGGCCGTGCCGCCAGCCGGTAACCGTGGCCTGCCGCGCGAAGAGTTCGATCTTATTTTCCGGGCAGGTGTGCAACTGCCACCAGTATTCCGCCCAGGCGTTGTTCTTGTTGATGTCATCCACTACCCACAAGTAAGCGGGGGCTTCAGCGCCCTTCACCAGCCCAATTTGCCGGCGCGCCCAGTAACAGTTATGCTGCAGGGAGCTGTCCACGGCCGCCGTATCAACAAACTCGCCCGGACAAAAGCGCCGCAGAATGCCCCCATGCCTGACCGAGACCCATTCGCCATCGGTGCTGCGGCCGCTCTTGCCGTCAATCAACACAACGCTGTGGCAGTTCTGCTCCATGTTGTAGCGGCCGGTATCAATCCCGAAGTATTCGCCCAGGGACGAGATGGAAAAATGGCCGCAACTGGCGTGCTCATGCCCTTGCGCCGCCGGATTACGCTGGGAACCATCAAAGACCACAAAGGTGGCGTCCTTCTGCCAGGAGCTGCGGAAGCTGACGATCCCGCGCTGCTCGTCGCAGAAGTGCGTGGCCGGCTGGGGTTTTAAGCGCGCGGGATGCACGGCCTTCCGGAACTTGTCGGCCACCAGCAACGCATGAAAAGATTTTTCAACGCGCACGCCTTTGCGCAAGGTAAGGTCATTGATCGGCGGAAAGGAAGGATAACACAAGGTGCCCAATAGCCAGAACAGGGCCGGGTTGTTGGTGGCTTGGGCCTGCCGGGCCAGGACAAAAGTGCGGCCACCGAAATCATCGCCATGATCGCCGGTCGTGCTCAGGTGTTCGCCCCAGGGCTGGACAAAGTGGAGGATCGCATTGCCGAACTTTGCATAGCGGGGACAGCGCCGGTAGGGATCATAGATTCCCGCCCGGCGCAGGGCTTCCACGACCTGCGCGGTATGGGCAACGACCGAAGTGCCATAGCCCATGTCTTCCTCGGGATAACCGTTGGGCCCCATGATCGTGTTAAGCGTGGCTTCCAGCATCGGCAGGGCTCTTGCCCACTCTGTTTTCAGGTGGCCCACGCCCTCTTCGCCGTCAATCGCCAGAAGCATGGTAACGGCATTGAGCAAGCCGCCCAGCGGGATGTTCATGCCCGCCCACAGGAAATAGCGAGGAAGCGAATCATCGAGTGTGCGTTTAATGCCGCTTTGGTAGAGCCAGACGCAGAAGGCACGCCGCTCCTGCGCGGAAAGCTGCGGCTGAATAAGATCGTAAGCCTCCGCCAGAGACGTGGCAATGCGCCCCAGCCGATGCCGCGGCTGACCGTTGGGGGGCGGGTCTTCCTCCGCCGCCGGCGCCGCCGCCAGAACCCGCCGGGTCGCCTCGAGCGCGTCACGGTCGTCGTCGAGCACGGCCAGAATCCCCATATTCACGGCGGCCCCAATGCCGGCGTAGCCGGGTTTGGCCGTCTGCTTGAGCGCCGACGAGAGCGCAGCCGGTTCGATCGCGAGAATCTGCCGGACGGACACACGCGCGCGTTCACGGAACGCCGCGGCAATTTTCCTGCCATCGCCGGAGCGCAATTGACGGCGCAACTCCGGCAGGTCTTGGCCTCCAAAATAAATCCGCGGATGCTCGCCCCGCGCATACAGTTTCTTAGCCGCGCCAAAATTGAAATTCATCTTTTCTGCTCTCTAAAGGTGGTGACGTTAAAGGTTGGGGGCACACTTTCTTAATTGTGGCAGACTTTTTCGAGAGAATTTTCACCCATGGCCCACGCAACGCTCAGCCTGAGCCCGCCGCAGGCAGGCGATAGGCTGGAGCGACTTGTTCGAAAAATAATCTCACAAACGGAATTTCTCGTTCCAGAGGGATCGCACATGATTCAAATCTTCAGCGGCGAGTCTTCCAATGCGAAGATTCTACGAAGTAGAATCTAGTGTTTTTGTCACGGCTTTATACTACTCCGCAGCGCTATTGCTGTCAATACGGTGGTTTTTTAAAGAGTTTGCCAAGTTGAGTAGTTCTTCTTTATGAGGGCGATAATACAAGAGCGCGGCGGCGGAAATGGCTAACATAATATACAGGTCAGTCAAAATATGGCCCAAGACAAACAAGATCAAACCAAATAATCCCGCGCTTTCTGACAGGACCAGTGAAAGAATTACCGCCTTGGCATACTTGATAACAGCAGGATGCTGGTTAGACACAGTTAATGGCTGAGATTTCCGGTTAACGCCTCTGGCTTGTTTTGTCTCCAACATATATTTTCGAATATATTTGGCGAGAATGACAATGATTATAGACACCGCATAAAGAGCTTTTCTTAAGATATTTATCGGGAACTCTTTTCCGATTGAAAAATGGACATGATCTAAATAAAGCCCGAGAAGCAAATAAATGACCAGCGAACTAATCATTGCCAGCCAAACGATATTTAACGTTAACCACCCTTTATCAATCATTTTTATTTCATCCGGATTTAACATTTCTATCCCTCCCTAAAGCATAATGCTGGTTATATCTTGTCCAGAGCATTTCTTGGGCAAACGGCGAGCTGAACCGAGCGGGCCGGTTCCGGACCACGCCCAGCGTGGGTCGGGATGTCCCGCGAGTGCCCGCCACTGACACGAACTACATTGCAGGCTCCTGTTAGGCTTTCCATCGTTTGCTTTAGGATCCAACCCAACCAACCATACCGACGCCGCTCTCATAGAACTTGTCACTGGGAGGTATCCTGTTTCTCTTGTATTCCTCTACCATCCGCCTGGCCCGGTTCCTTATCTCTTGCCAATTCACGTCCGGAATGTCTGTCGCCGACGAGGCAAGCGCTGCAGACGAGAGGCATGCCGCGCAGAGATAGGGATAGATTTCATCGCGAAGATCAAGATCGGCGCAGGTTTTTTCAAGCTGTGCCTTCGTGCAGTCGCTGTCACGGCCATAGCGCTTGGCAAGTTCCGGCAAGACTCGAGACAGGGCCTTGGCAATCATTCGATTTGTCGGGTATGCATTCTTCATTCTCTTTCATCTGCCTAATGCCTTTAGGATTGGCGTCGGGCCAGTATGTTGTATATTGACGCTGTGTACGCCTGGGTTATGACAAGTTTGCCTCGGAAACGGATTATGAATGCGATTTCATCAAATAACAAGACGGCAGTTTGACCCGCAAGAATAATATCACGGCGGCATCAATTTACATGCGTGCAACAATTTCTTCGGCAAGGAACATCTGGCTGATCCGGCACGGCAACCGCCAGGATGTGTTCGATCCGAGCTGGCTGGCCACGGCCCCGCGCCGGCACGACCCGCCGCTTTCCGCACGCGGCATCCAGCAGGCCCGCGAAACTGGCGTTTTCCTGGAAAGCCAGAAAATCAGCCACATTTTCGCTTCGCCCTTCCTGCGCGCGACACAAACGGCTGCCCTGATCAACGAACGGCTCGGCCTGCCCCTCAAAATCGAGCCGGGCCTCAGCGAGGCGCTGCTAACCGAATGGTTTCCCTATCAGCCGGATTTCATTCCGCTGGCCGACCTGGAGCGGCTTTTTCCCGGCATTGACCGCTCATACCGGGGCACGGCCGCGCCGGCCTACCCCGAGACTTGGGAAAAAACGCTGCACCGCACCGCCAGGACAATTCAGCACCTGCTCGGCCACGGCGGCAACCTTGCGCTGGTCGGCCATGGCGGTTCCATGTGGGGCCTTTGCCAGGAACTGGTAAAAAACACGCTGGCCATTCACGTCCCGCCCTGCTGCCTGATAAAACTCGCCTGTTCTAACCATGAATGGATTATTGAAAAAGATGGCGGCGATCTCAGCCACCTCAGTTGCCCGGACCCGGCGCCAGTTTCCCCGGGAGAAAAACAGTCATGATGCTGGTTAACGGATTGGCCCTCTTCGCGCTTGGCTTTATTGTCAGCGTGTTGAGCGGCTTTTTCGGGCTGGGCGGTGGGTTCATCATTACGCCCACGCTCAACATCTTCGGCCTTTCGGCCAGCGAATCGGTCGGCGCAGGCCTGGCTTATATCTTCGGAACCAGTCTCATTTCACTTTTGAGCCATCGGCAACATGGCCAGGTGGAATGGTCCCTGGGCCTGGTAATCGGGCTTTTCCTGCTGCTGGGCGTGGAAGGGGGCAAACGGCTGATGATCGTCTTGGAAGGCGCGGGCTATGCCGGAGCTACCATCCGCTACGCCTATATCATCCTCCTGACCGGCTTGGGCTTTTTCATGCTGGCGGATGCCATTCGCTCCCGGCGCCAGACCCCGATTTATCGTGACGGCCAAACGGCCCGCGCGCTTTTCCAAAGGTGTCAATGGGCGCCTTGCATAACGCTGAAACAGTCCGGCATCAGATTGTCCATCTGGCCGCTGGCCGGTTTAGGGTTGGTTGCGGGCGTACTGGCCGGGTTATTGGGCATCGTCGGCGGGATTTTCCTAATTCCAGTCTTTATTTACCTGGTGGGAATCCCGTCCCTGGCCGCGGTTGGAACCAGCCTGGTTTGCGTAGGTCTGGGCAGCCTGTATGGCGCAGTAAATTATGCCATCCTGGGCAAGGTCCACTTTCCCCTGGCCGGACTGCTGCTGCTGGGCGCCGTCTTGGGCGCGCCGCTCGGCGTCAAGGCCAGCCGCGTTGCGAGCGCCCAGCGCTTGAAATTTTGCTACGGCCTCATGCTTCTGGCCGGCGCCGCCGCGGTCGCCTTCAAACAGTCAGGCTTAGATCGCGCCGCCCAGTGGGCCATCGTCGCCTCTGCCACGCTCATGGCCATTGTAATCCTCATTTTCCTGTGGCGGTCAAAGTGGGAAACGCGAACCACGGCGCAAGAGATTAAAAAGCGTTGATTTACGATGGCGGCCGCGGCGCCACCGCGCAAGCATCAAAAGATTAAGGCGGGCTTATGCCCGCAACCGAAAGAAACTAACCACTGATGGACACTGATAATGTAATGCCTCAGTCTTGAGGTCTGATTGTCATTCCCGACCTGATCGGGAATCCAGAAAAATCCCTGGCCTGTGGCCGGGCAGGCAATGTTGGATTTCCGCTTCCCGCCTTCGCGTAGCCCGCTACGGCGGGCGAAGGAAGGTCGCGGGAATGACAGCATTGAGGTTCACAGCCTACCCACAAGACTGAGGGATTACCTGATAATCCTGAAAGTTCTATCCGTGTTCATCCGTGGTGATATTCTTGCATTCCTCAGGTACTAATTCATTTTCAACGCTTGACGGTTAATTTGCGCTTCTCTATCATTTAACAATTATGGGAACAATCTTGATTTAATTTGCGTTATGAGTTTGTTCGAATAAACTATGCTCGATCTCAGGAGACAAGGAATGAACGGATCATCAGCACCTACGACAGCATCCATTCTGGTTGGCTGTGTGCTTGCACTTTGCAGTTCCACACGCGCCGAGGACCCGGCAGCGTTACTGCGGCAACTGGGTGAGAAGGCCCACGCTTACATGACCGTGCATATTGCCTTCAGCAACCACGTGGAGTATCCCGGAACTGAGAGAAAGCGCGAACCGTACACCACTGACATTTGGTGGCAGGACAACGGCAATACATTCCGGTTTGCGGGCAAGAAGAAGGGCACAGAACACACGATCCTGCTCAACAAAGATGCGTGCTTCTCTTGGAGCGGCAAGGACGGGAAGATTGTCGGAGATGTGACTAGAGAACCGCGCGACAAGTATCCCTCGGGCGACGATGACTTTAGTTTCCTGCCAACCGGTGTAACGAGCTACTTCCTCCAGGCTGCGAAAGGGTATTTAGGCCTGCTCAAGCACTTCACTGTCGCATTGCACGTTCCGATCCAAGAAGGTGCAGAGACGGCGTGGTTCACATTGAAACCGAAGCCGGAGACCCCGGACACTTCGGGTATGGGCGCACCGACGCTAAGAATTGCCGTGAACACAGCATCTGGCCTTCCGGTCGGCTTGGTCGTGGGCGATCAACGCAGGATACTGAGGATTGAAGCGACGGAAACTGCCGTTAACGGGGAATTGCCTGAGGGCCTCTTCGCAAGCCCAGATGGAAAGTATGATCGAACACCCGGTCGGAAGCGACGCGGCAACCCACGCGCTTCAACCGGCCCGTTCGGCAGAAGAAAGACGTGGACAAAGAGATTGGAGTCGGCATATTCTATATGCAACGTAACGGTTGTCCGTGCATATTGATAATCGGAGGAAGACGATGCGAACAACACTGGACCTGCCTGACCGGCTTATGCAAGA
>JACPGN010000288.1 GCA_016182435.1 Lentisphaerota bacterium
ATCGGGGATGCCCCGGGCGATTTGAGCGCAGCCCAAGGCGTGCACGCCCATTTCTTCCCAATCAATCCGGGCCGGGAAGAAGCCTCCTGGAAGTTGTTTGCCCAGGAAGCGTTCCGGAAATTCCTGGCGGGCTCCTATGGCACGGACTATGAAGGAACGCTAATTAAGGAGTTTAACCAGCTATTGCCCGAGACGCCGCCGTGGATGCGGACCGCGCCATGAAACACTTTGGCTTTATTGACCTGCAGGTAAACGGGTTTAAGGGCATTGATTTTTCGGCGCCGGATTTGTCGCTCGAGCAAGTCCGAATCGCCACACGCGAACTGGTCAAGGTTGGCACCGTGGCGTATTGCCCCACGGTCTTAACCGGAGCGTTGGACAATATCAATCATAGTCTCTCAATCCTGGCGGCTGCCATGCGCGACCCGGAACTTAAACCGCACCTTCTGGGCATCCATCTGGAAGGCCCGTTCATTTCACCGCAAGAGGGCGCGCGCGGCGCGCATCCGCCTGAGTATATCATCAAGCCGGACATTGATACCTTCCAACGCTTCCAGGAATGGGCCGAGGAGAAGATTGTGTTGTTAACGCTCGCTCCCGAAGTGCCCGGCGCCATGGTGCTCATCCGCTACGCGTCGCGAACTGGCCCAATGGTGGCGCTGGGTCATCACCTGGCTGAGGACTCCGTCCTGGCCGAGGCCGTGGAGGATGGCGCCGGAGTCTGCACCCATTTAGGGAATGGTCTGCCCAACCTGATAAACCGCCACCAGAACCCGCTCTGGTGGCAGTTAGCGTGCGATGAACTGCAGGCGACTTTTATCACCGACGGGCATCATCTGCCGGCTGACTTCATCAAGGTGGCTTTGCGCTGCAAGACCGTGTCACGCTTCATCGTGGTGAGCGACGCAACCCATCTGGCCGGCTTGCCCCCCGGCAACTACGATTTCCACGGCCAGCAAACCACGCTGGCGCCCAATGGCCGGATCGGTTTTAAAGACACGCCGTACTTGGCCGGATCATCCGCCACCATGCTGGATTGCATGAATTCCCTGGCTGCGCTCAAGGTGCTGAGCGAAGCTGAATTACGGCAAGTGGGCTTCACCAATCCGCTGCGAGTGCTTGGCCGCCATCTGAACCCCCAACTGACCCAGGCGCCACTCCTGCTCTTTAAAAAAAACCGGTTCGCGCTGGCGTAACGATTCCTTCTCGATGATGCAATATCTTGCCAACGAGTTGCGGCACCTCAGTCATTGTTCGTTTCCATCCTGCCCCTCGTCTGGCTGACTTTGCTTGCGCGCGTCAATGCCGACCTTATATCCGAAAAGGCGTAATTTGGCTGTGAGCAAGCCATCCAGGACCGGCAAGTCTTTCGGATAGACGGAAAGCAAACGCTTCCCTTCCTGCTGGTAAAGCATCTGCTTCTTATACATGCTCATCTTATATTGCGGCGTATTGAGGCCCCAATACTCGATATACACATCCAGTTCGGGCAGATAGAAGTCCGGGCGTATCTGGAACTCCCCAATAATACGGAACTTTGCGTCGTACCTATATGCAATGCCGCGCATCATGAGCCAGTCGGCAATGCGCCGCTCGCCATCAGACTGCACCACCGTGCCGTCACGCGTTTCGATTGTTTTGTTGATTTCGACCTGGGCCTCGAAATTGCGCCGTTCCAGGAAAACCTCGTCAAAACAGCGGTCGCAGAACACACGCTGAAAAGCCTGATTCGAGCGGGCGTATTCGTCCGCCATGACCCGGGCATGGCAGCGTTGGCAGTAGTGTTCAGCAGCCGACGCGGCGATACGAACCGCCTCTTCGATGAAATCCGCCGCGGCGGTGGCATCGCGCTGAAGGTAAGGCTTTTCGGCGGGATTGGCCGCGATGTCACGCAGGTCAGGCAAATACGACTGGGCCGCCGCCCCATACGCCTTCAGCGCCTTGATGGCCTATTGCCGGGTCTGCGCGTGCGGATCGCGGCGCGCCACCGGCGCGAGCGCGGCCACAGCCGCCGCCTGATCCACCCCCATCCAGGCCAGCTTGCCCAACGCCGAGGCTGACAACCGACGCGCATTCGCGGAGGAAGAGCGCAGCAACTCGAGCAGTTCTCCAAAACGCGCTCACTTCGCCTTCGCGTCCAATGGCAACCGCGCGATCCGACAGCCGCTTTTCAAGCTGTCTGTCCATCGGGTTTTTCATCGGCGCCCACGTGCTTCCGCATCAACGCGCGCAAGCAAAGTCAGCTTCTGAATTTACCGTCCCTTGCCCACTGCACAACCTCACGCGAATCACTTGGCCTTCGCGGGCGCGGGCGCGGTGCGGTCGAGACGGGACAAGACCTGCTGCATATCGCTCCAGACATCCCACATCGCCGACTGATTGCGCAACAGGTAGGACGGATGGTAAGTGGGCATGAGCGGAATGTCGCCAAACGTCTGCCAGTTGCCTCGCATCCGCGAAATCCGGGCCAGGGGCGACACAAGA
>JACPGN010000289.1 GCA_016182435.1 Lentisphaerota bacterium
CGCGGCCAATTCTTCCAGGTAGCCCAGGCTGCGCCGCGGCTTGGTCAGGGAATCCAGCCGCTGGTAGGCTTTGGCGATCCAGGCCGGGGCAACAGGTTGAATCATGTGCAGTGTGCGGTCATATAGTTCACGGTCAGTCATGAGGCGATCCTCCCTTATCTAAGAGAATACCAATCTTCAGTTTCTGTGGCAACTGTTCGTGGACAATGAAAAAATGTAATGAAGACGATCCGTCGGAGCATCATAAAAAACCGTCCACGCGGATCAATACTCGCCGGCGTTGAGGCCGGCGCTGACGGCGGTGTAGAAGGCGTCGCGGACGACCTGGTAGCCGGCGTCGTTGGGATGATTGGCCGAAGGCTGATCCATCAGGGTTGATTCCCAGCCGGAAACGGCAGTGATGGCTTCATATACCGTGGCCACCCGGATATTGAAATTGGTCGCAATGGAATAAATGCGCGGATTGAAGGCCGTGATCCGCGCGGCCTGCTCACTGCGGTCGCGGTAAGCGTTGCTGATCACCGGCGGAATGGTGGCGATGATTACCCTGATGCCGCGGCTCAGGGCGGTGCTGACCATATTGCTCAGGTTCTCTTCAATCTCGTCAGCGGGATTGCCGTAGAAATGATCGTTAGTGCCCTCCATGAGCAGAACCAAGTCAGGATCGGTCTCGTCGAGCGTATCGGCAAATCGTTCAAAGCCGTCGTAAGTGTCTTCGCCGGGATTGCCCCGGTTGTGGGAGAGAAAATAGCCGTCGAAATATTGCTTGAGTTTGTCCTCCAACAGCTTGGGGTAGCCGGTAGCGGGGCTGTCGCTGCTGCTGCTGCCGCCATAAGTAATGCTGTCGCCAAAGGCCAGGAACACCAGGTCTTCGCGCCAGAGCGATTTGACCGCCGCGGAGTTAGTGCCGCCGAAGGTCAATTCAGCGCCCAGGTAGCCGCTGCCGGAAAGCATAACCGCCCAGTTGGTGAGCGCGTCGGCATAGACCATTGGATCCACCCGGCCATCGCCGTCGTAATCGCCTGGCACGGGCTTGTAGGCTGCGCTGCCCCAGGTGCCGGAGGCTCCCAAGTAACCGCTGGCGGAAAGCAGCACCTGCCACTCGCCATTGGTTTTGTTATAGACGCACGGGTCCGTGCGGCCATCATTGTCATAGTCCGCCGGTGCGGCCTCGTAGTTTGCGCCGCCGAAAGTCGCCGAAACCACCGGATACCCGCTGCCGGAAAGCAATGCCCGCCATTCGCCGGATGATTCGTTGTAAAGAGCCGGATCAGCTTTGCCGTCGCCGTCAAAATCGGCGATCATGGGGATAAAGTTTGATTCGCCCCAGGTCGCGGTCACGGCCTGGTAGCCGCTGTCCGAAAGCAGGACACCCCAGGTATTCGACGCTTTTTCATAATAAGCCAGGTCGGTGATGCCATCGCCGTCATAATCGGCGCTTACCGGACCAGCGTTCGCCCGGCCGAAATTGGTGGCCACGGCTGTATAGGCGCTACCGGACTGCAGTACCCACCATGTGCCGGTTTTACTCATGACGGCCGGGTCGGTCTTGCCATCGCCATCATAATCGCCCGGCGCGGGCCGCCAGCCGGTGCTGCCCAGGACCGGCTGCAAGCCAGAGGTATAGTTCAGACTGGAAAACAACACGGTCCAATTGCCGTCGGCCTCAGCAAAGATTGCCGGGTCGGATTTGCTGTCGCCGTCATAGTCGTTGATTCGTTGCATAGCGCGGTTGGGCAGGACGTATTGATACGTATCCAGCGTTTGCCAATTGGTCAGGTTGGCGGACCCTTTCCATTCCAGCGTCACGGTGAGATTGGAAACGGTTACTAAGCTGTAGCCGTTGGTATAGCCAACGTGCCGGACGTTGACGGCCATGTTGGATTCGCCAAAATCCGCGCCGTAGACTCCGCTCCAATCGTAAAACGGCGCGCCCCCGGAACCGATTACCACTTGCCGCAGCGTGCCGCCATTTGGCGCGGTCACAATGGCGTGATCGTAGAAATGGTCGTGCCCGCAGAAATAGAGGCGGCTGCCGGCGGCGGTCAGGCTGTTGATGAAGGCGTCGCGCGCCGAACGGTTTTGAGCCAAAATGGAGGAATGATAGACCTGGACGGCCGGCTCGTGACCAAAGGTGAACACGTGCGGCTTAGTGTTGAGCGCCAGTTGATTGGTCAACCATTCCTGGTTGACGCGGTGGGCATTTTGGTACTGGTCCAGAGCCGCGAAGAACGCGTTTTTATAGATGAAGCTGTAGGTCAGACCCACCTCGCCGGTCGGGCCGTTGAGCGGCAAGCTGTTGCCGAAGGCCGCTAAATAAGCTGTCCCCGTGGCGTTGTCGCCATAAGTTTCATGGTTGCCGCGCACGGGATAGACCGGAATGCCGGCCGTATAAACCGGCGC
>JACPGN010000290.1 GCA_016182435.1 Lentisphaerota bacterium
CATTTCCACGGGACTGGAATAACCCAACATAAATACAGCTTTCTGACCCTGCACGGCGCCCTTAAACCCAACGCCCTGAATTTCCAGTTCGCGGGTGTAGCCCTTGGTCACACCTTCCACCATGTTGGCGATCAGGCGGCGGTTTAACCCGTGCAAAGGGGCCAAAGCCGGGTCGGATGACTTGGGCTTGATGGCAACCGACCCGCGTTCCAGGCTAATTACAAACGCATCCGGAACGACCATGGTCAATGTTCCTTTCGGCCCTTTGGCGGACAGACTTTTCCCGTCCAGCTTCACTTCCGCTTCCGCCGGAATGCTAATCGGCTTTTGCCCTACGCGCGACATCGTCCTCATTTTCTTTTTGCCTTACCAGATCGTACAGAGCCACTCGCCGCCAATCTTCTGATGACGCGCTTCACGGTCGGTCAGCAGTCCCCTGGAAGTGCTCAGGATGGCAATGCCCGTGCCGCTCTTGATGGGACGCAGCGCCCCGGCGTTGACATAGCGTCGCAGGCCCGGCTTACTTACGCGCCGCAGGCCGCGGATCACGTTTTCGCGGCCCGGTTGAAATTTCATATACAGCCGCAACACCTTGCCGTGGTCGCCCCCCTCGGCGGTATAATCCTGGATAAAGCCCTCCCGCTTGAGAATACGCGCAATGCCATCCTTGATCCGGGAATAGGGCAACTGCACCACGCTCTGAGAGCTCAGGCTCGCATTGCGCACCCGGGTCAACATATCGCCAATGGGATCGGTCGGATTCATTTTGCTGCTCTTCCAATGCGGGGCGGCGCCCGCAACCCAAAGAAATTAACCACTGATTACACGGATTTCACGGATGGTCAGACCGTTGACGGCCGCCCGGCGGCCGTCAACAATCAGTGTTATCCGTGCCATCCGTGGTAATATTCTTGTTTTTCATAGCGGTTGTTCATATATCAGGTACTATTACCAACTGGCTTTAACCACTCCCGGAATCTGTCCCACGGAAGCCAGTTCCCGGAAACAGATGCGGCATAATTGAAATTTCCGCAGGTAAGCGCGCCGCCGTCCGCAGCGGCGGCAACGGTTGTAGCCCCGCGTGCTGAACTTGGGCTTGCGTGCGGCTTTTACCATTTGTGACAGTTTTGCCAAGCGCTTGACTCCTCTACTTTGTAACTCTTCAGTTATTGGGGGCTGATTGTCATTCCCGACCTGATCGGGAATCCAGAAAAATCCCTGGCCTGTGGCCGGGCAGGCAATACTGGATTCCCGCTTTCGCGGGAATGACAGCATTGAAGTTCACTCCCTACCCCCAATAACTGACCATTACTTTACTTTACGGCCGGCGCCACCGCGGCAAACGGCATACCCAGCAACTTGAGGAGGTCGCGGGCCGCGTCGTCGGCCCGGGCGGTGGTAACAATCGTTATGTGCATTCCCTGAGGTTTCTTGACTTCGTCAGCCGAGATTTCCGGGAACACGGTTTGTTCGCGCAGACCCAGGGTATAGTTGCCGCGTCCGTCAAATCCCGTGGGCGCCACTCCGCGGAAGTCCCGCAGGCGCGGCAACACCGTGTTGACCAGCCGGTCAAAAAACTCATACATCCGCGCTCCGCGCAAGGTCACCATGGCGCCTACGTTCATGCCCTCGCGCAACTTGAAGTTGGCAATACTCTTGCGCGAGCGGCAGAGCACGGGCTGCTGCCCGGTGATCACGGCCAAATCGCGCACCAGGGTCTTGACCACGTCCTTCTCGATTGTGGAATTAAGTCCCATATTCACGACGATCTTGGTCAGGCGCGGCGCCTGCAGGGCATTTACATAACCATGCTGCTTCTGCAGCGCCGGAACGACCTCACGGATATATTTGTCTTTCAGTCGGGCCATATTCTAAGTCCTTTACCCTCCGACTTGTCCGCCATAGCCTTGGCGTCGGCGGAAGCGCTCGGGCGAAGGAGGGTCAGTCCCCTACCCTCCGAAGCTCAAGGCTCCTGCCGTAGAGCGTAGGAGGGTCACCCATCGAAACTATGGCCGCACGCCTTGCACTTGCGCGAGGCCTTGCCGCTTTCCTCCCGCACCCGGGCTACGCGGACCCCGTCCTTGCAGTGCGGACAATACAGCATCAAATTGGAAATGGCGATTGGTCCTTCTTTCTTAATAATTCCCCCTTTGGGGTGGTCCTGCGATTTACGCAGACATTTATGAATATAATTGAGGCCTTCCACAATGGCCATGGCCTTGCCCGGCATAACCTGCAGAACTTTACCGGTCTTCTGCCCCTCGGCCTCGCGCCCGGCGCAGACCAGGACGATATCGTTGCGGCGGATATGGGCTTGGAACGTGGCCATGTTTACAAAACCTCCGGCGCCAGCGAAATGATCTTGGCAAAATTTCTATCGCGCAGTTCGCGCGCCACCGGCCCAAAAATACGACTTCCCAACGGGTTCAGGGTTTCATCCACCAGAACGCAGGCGTTATGGTCAAAGCGCAGTAACGAGCCATCCGGCCGGTGGACGGCCGAGCGGGTGCGGACAATGACCGCCAAGCGCACTTCGCCCTTCTTGACCAATCCTTCCGGCTGAGCCTCGCGAATGGACACTTTAATCAGATCGCCAAGGCGTCCATAGCGCTTGCGCTGGCCCAGGATGCGAAAGCACTTGGCGGTGCGCGCCCCGGTATTATCCGCCACATCCAGATATGTTTCTTCTTGAATCATAAGCGGCTCAGGTTTGATCCACGGGGGCCACGGCCTCGGAGGCGGGCTTAACCACGCTTACCAAGCGCCAACGTTTCCGGCGGCTCATAGGGCGCGTTTCCATGATTCTGACGGTATCGCCGACCTTGGCCTGGTTGGTCTCGTCATGGACAAAACATTTGTTCGCCAGGCGCATCTCTTTGCCGTAGAGCGGGTGACGCACGCGCCGCTCGACTTTGACCACGATGGTCTTGGCCATGGCGTTGCTGAGGACTATCCCCGTTCGTTCTTTACGTTTTGCGCGGAGTGTTTGCATGGGTGACTCAGGCCGTTTCCTGCACATTCCTTTCCACCATAGGCGGATCTAGCGATTTTCGTTAATCAGCGTCCGCAGACGGGCAATCTCGCGGCGGACCAGCCGCGCCTTGAGCGGGTTATCCAGCTTGCCGGTCGCTTTCACTTTCTGCAGCTCAAACGCTTCCTTGACCGAATCTTCCAGCTTCTGAGCCAGTTCATCCGGCGCAAGTTCTCGCAGTTCCCTGGCTTTACTCATCTGAGCGGTTCCCCAAGGCAGCCTGACGGCCGCAACCCAAAATTTACCACTGATTACACGGATTTCACGGATAGTCAGGCCGTTGACGGTCGCCTGGCGACCGTCACAACAATCAGTGTTATCCGTGCCATCCGTGGTTATCCTTCTTGTTTTTCATGGCGGTTTCTCGTGTTTAAGGCACTAAATCAGCGTGGCATGCCTGCCCGCAGTCGCTACGCTCCAGCGTTGCGGGCGGGCCGCGCGACAAAACGCGTCCGAATAGGCAGTTTCGAAGCCGCCAGCCGCATGGCCTCGCGGGCCACGTGCTCGGTGACACCATCGAGCTCAAAAAGCATCCGGCCGATTTTCACCACCGCCACCCAGAATTCCGGCAC
>JACPGN010000048.1 GCA_016182435.1 Lentisphaerota bacterium
CCGCCATAGCACTTGGCGGTTACATCCTTGCGCAGCGCCCGGATGGTTTCCCGCGCGATGATTGTCTTGCCAATGGCGGCCTGGATGGGAATGGCAAATAAATGCGGCGGAATAACCTCCTTGAGCGCCGCGCATAGTTGCTGCCCACGCCTTTGGGCTTTATCCCGGTGAATGAGACAGGCAAATGCGTCCACCACTTCGCCATTGAGCAGGATATCCAGGCGCACCAGGTCGCTGGGCGCATGGCCTTGATGCTCGTAATCCATGGTGGCATAGCCGTGGGTAAGGCTCTTTAATAAATCGTAAAAATCCACCAGGATTTCGTTAAATGGCATTGTACAGCTCAGCATGACCCGCGCCGTGTCCAGCGAGTCGGTTTTTTCCAGCGCGCCGCGCCGATCCATGACGAGTTTGACTACGTCGCTGATCTGCTCGTTGCCGCAGATGATAAAGGCGCGGATTATGGGTTCGGCAATATGATCAATGCGCTGAGGCTCAGGCAAGCGCCGGGGGTTGTCAATCTTCAGCATGGCGCCGTCTTTCAGAAACACGTGATAGACCACCGAAGGATAAGTGCTGATAATATCCACATTGTGCTCGCGCCGCAAGCGCTCCTGGACAATCTCCAGGTGCAGCAGGCCAAGGAACCCGCAGCGAAACCCGAATCCCAGCGCTACCGACGATTCGCTCTGGTAGGTGAAGGCGCTGTCGTTGAGACTGAGCCGCTCCAGGGCGGCTTTAAGCTTCTCCAGGTCGGCCGTGTTGACCGGATAAATTCCGCTGAATACCATGGGCAGGACTTTCTTGAAGCCCGGCAACGGCTGTTGCGCCGGGGACTTGCCGGTGGTGATGGTGTCGCCGATAAGAATATCACGCGGCTCTTTAATTGTGCCCACCAGGTAGCCTACCTGCCCGGCGTTCAGCGCGGCCACCGGCTTGGGCTTCGGACAGAACCGGCCGACTTCCTTAATCTCGCCGGTATAGCCCGTGCCCATGAAACTGATCCGGTCGGCGTTTTTGAGCTGGCCATCCATGACGCGCACATAGGGCATAACTCCGCGGTAAGTGTCATAGATAGAATCGAAGACCAGGGCGCGCGTGCCACCCGGCCGATCCGTTTTTGGCGGCGGCACTTTTTGAACAATTGTTTCCATTAAGGCCGCCACCCCCTGCCCCGTTTTGGCGCTGATCAGGCACGGCTCCCCCGCAAGCCCCAGGATCTCTTCGATTTGCCTGGTTACCGCATCCACATTGGCGGTGGGCAGATCAATCTTGTTAATTACCGGAATAATAGTCAACTGGGCTTCCCTGGCCAGATAAACGTTGGCCACCGTCTGCGCCTCCACGCCCTGCGCGGCGTCAATAACGAGCAGCGCGCCTTCGCAGGCGGCCATGCTCCGTGAAACTTCATAGGTGAAATCCACGTGGCCGGGAGTGTCCAACAGGTTGAATTCGTAGCTCTGGCCGCCGGCAGAGCGGTAATTCATCGTGACCGGATGGCACTTGATGCTGATGCCCCGCTCGCGCTCGAGGTCCATGCTGTCCAGAACCTGGTCGCGGAAGTTACGCTCATCAATCGTATGGGTTAACTGGAGCATACGATCAGCCAACGTGGATTTCCCGTGGTCAATATGCGCAATGATGCAGAAATTCCGGATGCGGGTTAAGTCATTGTCCATCGTGCCAGGCATCCTTAGCTAACGTCCGCATTTGAGCAATAGTTTTTTTCATGTCGGTTGCCTGAAAAAGGCAACTGCCGGCCACCATGATATTGGCGCCGGCCCTGGCCGCGTCGGCGACCGTATCCAGATCAATGCCGCCATCCACGGCGATACCCATTAACGCCGGCTCCCCCCTACTCCGTTTGGCCGGTGACCCGGCGGAGCGCCGCAGCGCGCTGATTTTCGGCAAGACCTCCGGCAGAAATTTCTGGCCGCCAAATCCGGGATGGACGGTCATGCACAGGAGCTCGTCCACCTGGCCGATAAACGGCTGGATGGCCGCCAAGGGCGTTTCGGGATTGATGGCCACCCCCGGCCGGACTCCCAAGGCGCGAATCCGCGCGAGCGTGCCCGCGACGTCGCAGGCGGATTCCACATGGATGGTCAGCGTAGTGGCGCCGGCTTTGCTGAACGCCTCCACAAAATTGTCCGGCCGCGTAAGCATCAAGTGCACGCTGATCGGGATATCCAGACTCTCGCGCGCCATCTTGACCACCTCCGGCCCCATGCTCAGGTTGGGCACAAAATGGCCATCCATGATATCCAGGTGCAAGGCATCCGCGCCGGCCGCTTGCGCCGCGCGGGCTGATTCTTCCAAGCGGCCGAAATTGCCGGCCAGCAAAGACGGCCAGATATAAATTAGTTCGTCCACGGCGCTCAACCATAACACAACTCCGCAATACGCGCCATGACCAAATCGGCTATTTTCTGGTACCCGTCGGGGTCGTTCGCCAACGCGGCGCAATCCGCGGGAGTTACCGGCTTGCCGAAAGATACGGTAATTTTGCAAGGTCTGATCCAGCGCGCGCCGCGCGGGAACGCCTCAAAAGTGCCGTGGATATAGGTGGGTATGACCGGAACGCCGGATTTTTCAATCAGGAAACCAATTCCCGCCTTGACCGGCTGCAGTCCCCCCGTCGGAGTGCGCGTGCCTTCCGGAAAGAGGCAGAGCAGGCGGCCGCGCCGCACCAGATCAAGAGCTTGCTTGAGCGCGCGGATGTCGCCCCGGGTGCGGTCAACGAGCAGCGTGCCGACCGAAGAAGTCCACCACTTCAGAAATCGCGAATGCTGGAACAGGTTGTCGCGCGCGAGAAAAAAAACAGGTCGGTTCCAGATCGAACAGCCCGCCGCAAACGGATCAATAAAGCTGGCGTGATTGGCCACCAGGATACAGCCGCCCTCGCGCGGCACGTGTTCGCGGCCGTGGGCCTCGTAGCGGTGATAAGCCCGCAGGTAGCACCAAAACACAAAGTGGGATATGCGGTAGACCAATGGGTTAATCCTGTCCTGCGCTACAACGGTCGTCATACAGTGTTCCTGGCGGAGCCGATAACCGCAAGGATCTGCTCCGCCACATTCTCGACGTTCAGATGCGTTGTTTCAATTCGATAGGCCCCGGGCGCCATGGCTAAGGGCGCCGTCGGCCGCGATTGATCGCGCGCATCGCGCCGCAAGAGCGCGCGCTTGACCTCGACAGGGTCCATTCGGCCTTCGGGTTGCGGAGGCTGTTCGTGATACCGCCGCCGCGCCCGTTCCTCAGGTTCGGCATCAAGATAAAATTTAAATGCTGCTTGCGGAAAGACCACCGTGCCGATATCGCGCCCTTCCATGACCAGGTTGCCGAACCGCGTCAAGCTGCGCAAGCGTTCACCAACCCACTCGCGCACTTCCGGGATGGCCGCCACGGCGCTGACCGCTTCCTGAACCGCCAGGGAGCGGATGGCCGGCTCGGGATCGCTCCCGTTCACCGTAAACCGCAGCGCGCGGCGCTCTACCGAAAAACGCATGGTCACTTCAGGCAGATGCCGGACGATCGCTTCCGGCGCAGCCGCGACCAACCCATCGCGGATGATCTGCCAGGTGAGCGCGCGATAAACCGCGCCCGAATCTACATGCACGTAATCCAGGCGCTCGGCCACCTTGCGGCTGACCGTGGATTTACCGGAAGCCGCCGGACCATCAATGGCGATTATTAAAGGTGACATGCGCCGTGGATTTACCGGAAGCCGCCGGACCATCAATGGCGATTATTAAAGGTGACATGCGCCCCTAACGCGATCAAATGATTCCAGAATTCGGGATAAGAGGTGTTCACACAGGCAATTCCCCGGATGCCCACGGGCGCTTTAGCCCGCAGCGCCAGGATCGCCAGGGCCATGGCTACGCGATGGTCGCCGAAACAATCAAGTTCTATATTCCCGCGGAGGGGCGCCCCGCCGCGCACGGTCATTCCATCTTCCCGCTCGTCGGCGGAAATGCCCAGCGCGCGTAAATTGACCACCATGCTCGCAATCCGATCGGATTCCTTGACGCGTAGCTCGCGGGCATCCCGGATAATTGTCGTCCCATGGGCCAAAGCGCCGGCCACGGCCGCTATGGGCAGTTCGTCAATTAAGTTTGGAATTTCAAGGCCGCCAATTTCCGTTCCCCGCAGTTCGCCGCCGCGAACGGTGAGCGTGCCGCATGGTTCCAGTGCCGAATCTGTTTTTTCGGGAACCATCGCCCAATCGGCGCCCATGCGTTTCAGCACGTCCAGCAGCGCCGTCCGCCGCGGATTGAGTCCCACATGCGCGACGGTAATGGCAGTTCCCAGAACGGCGCCCGCCACCAGCCAGAAGGCGGCGGAAGAAAAATCACCGGGTATGGCCCAAACTCTGCCGCGCAGGTCCGGCCCGTGCGGTCCATAGCCCTGAATGGCGATGCGCCGGCCCTCCACCCGTAGCGGAATCCCCAGCGCTTGCAGCATGCGCTCGGTATGGTCCCGGGTAGGCGCCGGTTCGGCGATGTTCGTGTCCCCTTCTGCGAAAAGGGCCGCCAGGAGAATACAGGATTTGACTTGCGCCGAGGCCTCCGGTAATGCGTATTTAATCCCGCGCAAGGCGCCGCCGGTGATGCGCATGGGCGCGCCGCCGCGCGGAGCGGTCAGCTCTACGCGCGCGCCCATAAGTTCTAACGGCGCCTGGATGCGCCGCATCGGCCGGGAACACAGCGAGGCGTCGCCGGTCAATTCGGTCGTCCAAGGCCTGGCCGCCAGAAGTCCCGCCAGCAGCCGCAAGAGCGTGCCGGAGTTGCCCAGGTCCAGGGGCTGTCCCGGGCAAGCCCATGGTTGACCCGTAACTTGAACGAGCTCAGGAGCGATTTCAACCCGCGCGCCGAGAGCCTTAAGGGCTTTCAGCGTGTTCAGGCAATCTTCACTTTGCAGGAAGCCGGTTAAACGCGACCTTCCGCGTGCCAGAGCGGCAAGCAACGCGGCCCGATGCGAAATGCTTTTATCGCCGGGAACCCGCACCGTTCCCGCCAGCGCCCGGCAGGGATAAATGGTTACCTGATCGGCCGTGTTCACCTCTCTCACTCCCTGCCCCCCCGGCTTAAAGCGCGCCGCCGTTCGCGGCTCGTCTGGAGAAATTGCTCAATCATTTCCTTGTCGCCGGTTCTCAAAGTATTGAGCAAATGCTCGAACTGCTTGCTGAACACACTCAGTTCGTCGCGGATCTCCGAGGAGTTGGCGCCGATGATGTCCCGCCACATCAGCGGGTCGCCCTCGGCAATTCGCGTAGTATCGAAGAAGCCGCTGCCGCAGAACGGCCCTACCCTTTCAGCCTGGTTCCGCCCCACACAAGCGGCCAGGAGCGCCGCCACCAGGTGCGGCACATGACTGGTTTTGGCGAGCACTCGGTCGTGCGCCTGCGGTGACATCATCTGCACCCTTGCGCCTACGCCCTGCCACATGGCTGTCACCTGGGCCTGGGCTTCCGGCGCCGTGCGGCGGGTGGGCGTCAGGGCCACCAGGGCGTTCTGGTAAAGCGCGGGCTGCGCCGCCCCAAGCCCTTGGCGTTCGGAGCCGGCAATCGGGTGGCTGCCGATAAACGGCACAGCCCCGCGAGGAAATAAGGCCTCGACCCGTTTGACAATCTCAGCTTTACAACTGCCGACGTCGGTCAGAACGGAACCGGGAGCCAACTGCTCGCGGCAGGCGCCGATCAGTTCGGGGATCGAACTGACTGACGTGCAGAAGACGACCACATCGGCGTTTTGCGCGGCATCCTGCGCTCGTTCAAAGACCTGGTCTACGATTCCAAGTTCCAGGGCCAGTTCGCGTGTTTCCGCGCGGCGCGCGAATCCGGAGACAACCCGGGTTAAGCCTTTCTGTTTAATGGCCAGCCCCAACGATCCGCCCATAAGCCCCAACCCGATTATAGCAATGCGCTTAAACATTTGCTTCCCCCACTTCTTTGCCCTGCGGTTTCTGCCTGCCATCCGTTTCAGTCATTAAGCATTGAGTCTTCAGGTGAATTTCGCATAATGGCATTGAACTGTCAATTGGCTTTGGTGTATGATTCAGAAAAAAAATCTATTGTTCTGGACCCACGGTGAAGATCAGCCGGGGGAAATTAAACTTGATGGAAATAGCCCCAGCCATGACTAAGTCAGGTGAGGCGCCGGATTTGCGCCTGCAACCGTGGATTCGGGTTCGCTTGCGCGCGGATGGCCATTTTGCTGAAGTGGCGGGAGCCCTGCGCGCCGCAGCCTTGCCGACGGTGTGCGAAGGAGCGGATTGTCCCAACCGGCCGGAATGTTACAGCCGCGGCACGGCCACCGTCATGATCTTGGGCGAGCGGTGCACGCGCCATTGCCGGTTCTGCGCTGTCCGGGGCGGCCGCCCCTACCCCGCCGATCCTGGCGAGCCGGAACGGGTAGTTGCCCTGGCCCGCGCCCTCGGTCTGCGGCATGTGGTGGTGACCAGCGTCGCGCGCGACGATTTGCCCGATGGCGGCGCCGGACAGTTTGCCGCGACTATTACCCGGCTTAAGCGCTTGAGGCGTGTAACCGTGGAAGTGCTGACGCCTGATTTTCA
>JACPGN010000051.1 GCA_016182435.1 Lentisphaerota bacterium
CCTGATCCCATCCCCGTCACCTTCAAAAGCTCCTAAAACCTCTACAGCATGTCCAACCTACAGCGCCAACAACACATCTTTCCTCCGCCATTCGATCACCACCCTATCCATTCATTTTTTCATGTAACTTTTAACAGTACCTAGTTTGTTCCTTGGCAAAAAACTCGGTTTTAATTAGAGCAAGAATCATGCCAATATGATCAACGGCCTCAATTTCCCGTTGCCGCCTCTTGTGCTAAACAATCACTCGCCAGCCCAGTGCGACACTGCCATCCTCTATTTTTGCGGCATTTATCTGACCCCGGCGCCAGTATAAAAAGGATTCACCCGGCTCGATAATGGCTACGACTTCCTGATGCCAACAGGCCCTATTATTGAGAATATGCGAAATTGGTGCCAAAAAAACGCCAAACCGGCCTCGAAAAAGCGCAAAATTATTTCTGCCGGAAGATGATCCGGCCCTTGGAAAGGTCGTAGGGGGAAATTTCGAGCGTGACTTTATCGCCCGCCGAAATCTTGATGAAATGCTTGCGCATCTTGCCGGAAATATGCGCAAGAATTTCCGCGCCGGTCTGCAGCTTCACCCGGTACATGGTCGCCGGTAAAACCTTGACCACCACGCCATCGGCGCGGATGACATCTTCTTTTTGACTGGGCGCGTCCGCCATATTCATTCATCCGGTTGCTTCTATCCATTTGTCAACTGATCTGGTATAGTGCCCGAAAAAAACGCCCAGACAAGCATTTTTTATAAGGAACAGTAATCCCTCAGTTACAGGGGGGGGGAATCGATCCCCCCAATAACTGACGGGTTACAAGGAAACATCCGCCATGGCGCACCGCAAGCAAACCCTGGCCACCGCCGAAAGCATGGCCATGAGCCAACGCGAAATCTCGGTCTCCGAATTCTTTCTCAAAAACCGGCACCTGCTGGGTTTCGATAATCCGCGCAAAGCCCTGCTCACCGCCGTCAAGGAGGCCGTGGATAATTCGCTGGATGCCTGCGATGAAGCCGGCATCCTGCCGGAAATCAGCGTGGAGCTGACCCAAACCGGCGCCCGCCGGTTCCGCGTTACGGTCATGGATAACGGCCCCGGCATTGTCCGCGCCCAGATCCCCAAAATTTTCGCCAAGCTGCTCTATGGCTCCAAGTTTCATCGCCTGCGCATGTCGCGCGGCCAGCAGGGCATCGGCATCAGCGCGGCCGGGATGTATGGCCAGTTAACCACCGGCAACGCCACGCTCATCCAGTCCAAAATCAAGGCGAGTAAAAAAGCGCATCACATCGAAGTCCAGATTGATACCCGGGCCAACAAGCCCACCATCCTGAAGGACGAAGAGCTCTCTTGGCGCCCTGAGTTCTTTGCGGCCGGTCGGGACGGCAAGCCGCAACTGAGCAAGGAATATAACCACGGCACTTGCGTCACCATTGAGCTGGAAGCAGCCTATATCCGCGGCAAGCTCTCGGTGGACGAATATCTCAAGCAGTGCGCCATCGTTAATCCCCATCTCGAGTTGCATTACCGGATCACCCTCCTGGAAACTCCTGAGGCCGCCAACGGCCAGCCGAAATCGGCGGACTCTCCCGCGAGCGCGTCCGCCCTTGCGGATCCGCGAAGGCGGAAAAAACCGGTAGAGGCCCCTTGGATCACTTTTGAGCGCGGCAGCCGCGCGCTGCCCAAACAGCCCCGCGAGATCAAGCCGCATCCCCACGGCGTCGAGCTGGGCATGCTGATGCAGATGCTCAAGGATACTTCGGCCCGCACGCTTAAAGCAACGCTCGAGCACGACTTTTCCCGCGTAAGCGGCCGCGCCGCGCTGGAAATCTGCCGCCGGGCGGAATTAAATCCCAAGGCCCGACCCGCAACCATCGCCCAGCGCGAAAGCGAAGGCCTCTACAAGGCCATCGCGGACTCAAAGCTGATGCGTCCGCCGACTGATTGCCTTGCGCCGATCGGCGAGGAGCAAATCACCTCCGGGCTTAAAAAAGAAATAACCGCCGATTTCTATACCGCCGTCACGCGCAATCCGGAAGTTTATCGCGGCAATCCCTTCCAGATCGAAGTCGGCCTCGCTTGCGCCAAACCGGGCGCCGCAGAGGACGCGGGCGCGGAAGACCCGGTGCGCCTCCTGCGGTTTGCCAACAAAGTGCCGCTCTTGTACCAGGGCGGCGCCTGCGCCATGACTAGAGCCGCAACCGACGTGAACTGGAAGAGCTACGGCCTAAGCCAGCCGCGCGACAGCCTGCCCTGCGGGCCGGTGGTGCTCCTGATTCATATTGCCAGCGTCTGGGTGCCGTTCACCAGCGAAAGCAAGGAAGCCATCGCCCACTATCCGGAGATTATCCGCGAGATGACCTTCGCGCTC
>JACPGN010000284.1 GCA_016182435.1 Lentisphaerota bacterium
ACGCCGTCGCGCGATCGGGCCATGGCGATCTTGCGGCCGGGGCCGCAGACGAAGATATTGTGGCGCACGATAATGCGTTTCGCGATATGCAGCGAGAGGGGACGATAGCCGATGTCGTAAACGAGGTTGTCCTCGCAGACGATGTCTTCGACGTGCTCGTCCAGGTAGAGCCCCATGGCGCGGCCGTCCTTGCGGCCCCGGGCGCCGTGCAGGCGATTGCCGCGCACGACCGTGCCGCGTTCAATCCCGTAGAAGTAGAGGCACCCGCCGTCGTTGCTGTCGGTCATCACGTTCCAGACATGATTGGCTTCCACGACGTTTTCGGACGGCGTCTGCTCCTGCATGCCGTTGCCCAAGGTGATGCCGCAATAGGCGCAGTCGGAGACCTCATTGCGGGCGATGCGGCTATGCGTCCAGTGGCCGGCATTGATGCCGCAGGCGCTGGGATAGATGCCGCCGGCATCTTGCACCCGGCAGTCGAGAATGGCGTTGCGTGCGCCGCGGTGGAAGAAGATGCCGTTGGCCCCGGTATGGGCCACGTCGCAACTTTGCACCGTGGTGTCATCCGCGTCGCAAATTTTGATCCCCTGCCCGCCGGCGCGGCGGACGGTCAGGTGTTCCAGTCGGCACTGCCGCGCATGCTGGAGCATCACGGCGCCGTCGAACGTGGCGGCGCCCCAGCCGGAAGGCGCGAGCCGCACGCCGCAGAGATCCACGGTCAGGCCGCGCAGCGTCAGGTTTGCGACCGGGGCGTCCGGGCGTCCTTCGATCCGCAGCATCGTGTGGAGCGTGGGGACCTCGATGGCGCAACCGTGGGGGACTTCGCCCGGCAACGGCCAATACACGACGCGCCCGCGCACGCGGTCCAGATACCACTGGCCGGGCCGCGTCATGCCCTCGCGCAGGTTCAGCACATAGTATTCCCGGATGCCGAACGCGCCGGGCGGATAGCCGCAGGGCGGATCGAGTCGCAGCGTCCGGGTGGCAGGATCATGGGCGCTCACGCGCGCCTGCGACTCGTCCCACGAATGCAGGACGACGCATTCGGCGTTCTGTGTCTCGAAATCCGCCGGCAGTTGGCCCTCCCGGTAGATTAAGGTGGCTCGCGTCTCGGCCGACGGCGGCGGCTGGAAGATACCCCCGGCGGGCGCTTCGCAGGTCGCCAAGCACGGTTGATCGAAAACCGACGCGTGTGGCCACGTGCCCGTCTCCGGCAGGCGCGCGCGGGGCCGCGCCTCACCGTTGACGTATAATTGGCGGAAGTTCCGCACACCGTCGGCCGTGCCGGGCGCGGGGGCGGACCAGAACCGGTCGCCGTCCGGCTCCCAACCCGGCAACACGATGCCGCCGTAGAGGACCGGCTTCTCGCCCGCCGCGGCTTCGATGGTCAATCCGGCATCCCGGGGATCGAGGACCAGCGTGTGTTCCAGGACATGCCGGCCCGCGCCGAGGCGGATCGTGCGCCGCGTCTCGGGCGCATATTGCCGGGCCCGGCTGACGGCCGCTTCCAGGGAGGCGCACGGCTCGTGAAGCAGGGTTTGGTCCTGGGTGTCGTGTCGGATGTCGAGTGTGATATACTGCACGGAGCGCAGGGTCAGCCCCCGAAATAGAACTTAACGCGCGGGATTAGATTCTTTGACTAGCGTCGAAATGGGCTACGACTATATGAGCCGCCATAATTTGAAAAAAGTGTTCTACTAGGTCAATGGACGATGGTCAATAGTCGCAGCTTTCTTTACGAGGGCCCGTCTTCGCCTTTCGGCTACGCCGGGGCAAGCTGGAACCTGGTCCGGGAAATAACGACGGCAACCGGGCTTGGGTCAATCACGTTGTGATTTTTGGCCAGTTTGTTAGGCAAGTTTGTTGAAGGCCGAATTATTTCTTCAGCAACTTGCCCAGTTCAGCCTGACGTTCATTGATGTGCTGGCCTTCCGGCGAATCCGGCTTAATACTCTTTTGGGCGCTGGCGTAATAGTCCTGCGCTTCCCGGTAAGCCGCTTGGGAGGCCTTGGCGTCATTCAGCGAACCTAAGATATCGCCAATGCGCTTGGCGTTCAGCCCCAGGCACATTTCCCGGGTAATCTCCATTTCGGTAAGCGGGTCAAATTCCGGCTCGGTCCAGGTTTTCACGGTCTCCATGAATTTCCGGAAACGTTCCAAGGCTTCCTGCTTATCCCCTTTTTTAAGGGCAATGTGCGCCTTGAGTTTATTAATGGCAATCTCATGCTCGCCGGGCTCCATTTCCGGCAACGGCTCTTTCAGCAGCCGCAAGGCGGCCTCGTAGTCCTCCAGCAAAAAGTAATTGTTCAAGGCGCAGGGTCGGAGCAACTCTTTTTCCTTTTTGTCGGCAAAGGTTGCCGTTAAGCGATCGCTGAGCTTCTGCAGCGCGGCCAGGTCGGCCGGTTTGCCGTCCTTGGCCACCAGCGCCCAATATTGAAAATAATACGAGCGCACCGTGGTATTGGCGCAGCCCATCTGCAGCAAGGCGTCCAGCCGCACGGGGATCTCCGCGACCGCCTTGCGCTCCTTGGCGTTTTGCAACCACGCCGCGGCGACAGCCTGCCACGTGCCGGCTTGATCCTTCTGCTCTTTCAGAATCCAGGTGCACAAGTGGTCGAGCAATTCCCGTTGATTAGCGCCGCGCATACACCCTTGGGCATGTTGCCAGCAGCCCGCCAATTCGCCGTCCGGCAGCCCCGGCGCTTCCTTCTGGAAGCGCGCTTCGGCTTCTTTCCAGTGCTTTGCGGAGAAAAGCAGATTTACCCGCTGGGCAGCGACCATACGGGACAACTCCGCCTGACCGCGGGCAGCACTCTCAATGGCATTCAACACCTTGTTGGCCGTGGCCTGGTCGCCGGCGCCGTCATAGGCGCCGACAACTCCGGAGAGCAGGTCGCGGGCGGTAGGCGCATCAAAATTGGCAATACAAACCGGAACCAGCTCCAGCACGCGTTTGATCGGCCCCACTTCCCGGCTGACCGCGATCAACCAGCCAAAACTTGCCGTGCGCAAGTCCGGCGGTAAAGTCTTGGTCCACACTTCGGCGGTCCATTTCAGCAAGGCCTGCTTATCGCCCTGGCTGACGTAATGCTCATGAAGCCGGTTATAATAATCCCGGGTCAGGGCATCGCGCTGCGCCTGGTCATTCTGGTAAAGCCGTTCAGCTTCGGGCAGGTGGCCGGTCGTCAGCAGATTATTCAGCACTGTGCTGAACCGGCGGGCATTTTGTTGAAGACCAGCTTCATAAGAAGACATCATCGTATTGACGGCCCCGTTGGTATCGCCCTGCTGCAAGAGCGTATCGGCGCGCGCCATCAACTCATCCGGATTCATGCCCACGAAATCCGGGGGGAACATGCCTTCCATTCCCGGCATAGCCGGATCCCCCGGCATCTGACTGAACCCGGTTGCCGCCATCAATCCCAACCCGATAATACCGAGTGCCCATCGTTTGTTCATCCGCGCTGCCCTCCTTTAGTTAGTAATAACAGACACATCAGGAACCGCTATAAAAAACAAGATTTTTGACCACGGATGGCACGGATAACACTGATTGTTGACGGCCGCTCGGCGGCCGTCAACGGTCTGACCATCCGTGAAATCCGTGTAATCAGTGGTTAATTCTTTGGGTTGTGGGCAAAGCCCACGTTGGACATCAACGTTGCTTTCCTTGCTTTCGGAAAAGGCAATACTATGAGCTTCCTACCCTTCCTGTCAATAGCCACTTTTTTACCATTTTGCGTCCGCGAATCAAGACCTTTCGCGACAGACCTTTCGCAACTGCCCACCACGGATTACACGGATGACACGGATACAGTAAGACCGTTGCCTGTCGTTCGCCGTCTGTCAGTATCAGTGTAATCAGTGACATCCGTGGTAAAAATGTCTTTGGTCAGGTTACGACCTTTCAATACCGCGTGCGCAGGGCACGCACCAACTCCGGCGTGAGCGCGAACACGCGCTCGGCGTCTTCCGGGGTCATTGCCCCGGTGCCGCACGAGGGGGTAATCATGGCCTGCTCGACAATGCGCCGCTTGGCGATCCCCTTGCCCGCCAGAAAGTCCATCATGGCCTCGCACCGCGCGACCAGGCTATCCACTGTCTGCTCACGAATCGCCGCCGAGGTGGGCACCACGCCCCAGGCCAGAGAGCCGCCGCGTTCCAGGTGCGCGCCGACGGCGTCACGATAGAGGGCAATGGTCTCTCCGTATTCGAAAGCGTCAAAATTCACAATATCCACGCCGGCATCAATTAAAATGCTCCACTCGGTATTGCCGCAGCAGTGCACGCCCGCCAGCGCGCCTTCGGCGTGAATGGCGGCCACCATTTCGGCGATCAAAGCCACGACATCGGCGCGCTGCACACCGACATAGGTCGAGCTGCCGAAGGCTGAAAGAATCGGCTCGTCAATAAAGCAGATTATGGTGTCGGCATAGGGTTGGAACAGGCGGATTTGCCAGCGGCACTTCATGGCCAAGGCCTTGACGATGACCTCCCGGAACTCTTCGTGGTAATACAAGGCGCGGCGATTCTGATCCACCGCGCCCAGGGTAAAGGTGCAGGGGCCGGTGGTTTGCACTTTGATAAAAGGGCGGCGCGTCGGTTCGCGCTGCAAGCGCGCCTGCAACGCGTGCAAGCCGTGGGCGAACGCGGGACTCATGGCTACGCAGGCGCAATCGCCGGTCCCCGTGGCGGGGTCCATAGCGGCCAGATAGGCCTCGTAAAAAGCCACCAGCGCCGGGCCATAATCGCCGGCGGTGTCGAAATAGAACCGTTTCTGCGCGTCATCGAACACCACGCCCGGCAGGCCTTCCGTATATTGCGGGATCATCTCCTCGCGCAACCCGAGCTTCGGCAGTTGCGGCCAGAAGGGCGCTTCCGGCATTGTCCTCAACGCCAGCGTGACGGCGCGTTCGGGATCAGTAAACGGCATACTGCCGATGCCCGTCGCAAGAAATGGGGGACAAGTAATCATACCGCCATCATATTCCTGATTGTGGCAGGATGAACGTCATTTCAGGACGCTGCTAATCTTTGCAGCGATGGCCGGCGCGGTCAGGCCGAAGCGCTCCGCCAGGGCGTCGAATGGTCCCTGCGGAATGAACTCGCCCGGCCAGCCGAACCGCAGGCCGGCGCCAGCATAACCTGTTTCCGCCAGCGCTTCGATAACGCACGAACCGAATCCGCCGGTCACGACCCCGTTTTCCAAAGTGGCGATGCAACGCGCCACAGCCGCCTGACGATTCAAGAGGTCGCGGTCCAGCGGGACGATAAAGCGCGGATTAACGATGCCAACCTGCCGGCCCTGCAGCGCGAGCAGTTGAGCCACTTTGGTTGCCAGCGGAATCATATCGCCCAGAGCCCAGATCTGGATCTCCCGGCCTTCCTGTAGCACCTGCGCGCGGCCCAGCGGAATTTCCTCGTTGACTGCCCCAAGCGGCGCGCCGGGCCCAGCGCCGCGCGGATAGCGGATCATAACCGGCCGCGGCCAACGCAGGGCGGAATAAAGCATATTGGCCAGTTCAGCCTCGTCTTTGGGTTGCAGGAAAACCAGGTTCGGCGCCGAACGGAACAGCGCGATATCAAACATGCCATGATGCGTCGGGCCGTCATCCCCGACCAACCCGGCGCGGTCGAGGCAGAAGATTACGGGAAGTTGCTGTAGGCACACGTCATGGATCACATAATCCACAATCCGCTGGGCAAACGTGGAATAGACGGCCATCACCGGCCGCCAGCCTTGCGCGGCGAGCCCTGCGGCGAACACCACCGCGTGTTCTTCGCAAATGCCGACGTCAAAGAACCTCTCCGGATAACGCTGAGCGAACGAGGTCAGGCCTGTGCCGACGGCCATGGCGGCGGTAATAGCCACCAGTTTGTCATTGGTTTCGGCCAGGCGCTCCATGGTCTGGCCGAAAACCTCGGCATATTTTAGAGCCCTGCTGGGCTTCAGCGCCTGGCCGGTGACGGCCTCGAAAGCTTCGGTGCCGTGCCACGCTTCCGGCTCCTCCTCGGCAAATGAATACCCCTTGCCCTTCTGCGTGAATACATGCAGCAGGATAGGCTCGTCCGAGCGCCGCGCGGTCTCGAGGGCCGAAATCAGCGTGCGCATATTGTGCCCGTCAATCGGGCCGATATAGCGCAGCCCGAACTCCTCAAACAACACGTTGCGCAGGAAAAGGCTTTTCAGCGCCTCCTCCAGGCGGAAATACATGTGCCGCAGCCAGGTGAGCCGCAAGCGGTCCTTGGCAAACCGTTCCACCGAGCTTTTCCAGCGGTTATAGCGGGGATTGGCCAGCAGCTTACCCAGATAGCCGGCGATGGAGCCCACGTTGGCCGAAATGGACATCTCATTATCGTTCAGGATCACAATCAAGCGGCGGGTGGCCGAGGAGAGATTATTAAGCGCCTCGAAAGAGCTGCCGCAGCTCAGCGCGCCATCGCCCACGATGGCAATCACGTGCTCCGCTCCGTTGAGCCGGTCGCGCGCCACGGCCATACCCAGCGCCGCCGAGAGCGCCGTGCCGGCATGCCCGGCGCCGAAAGCATCATAAGGACTTTCGGCCTTGGTCGCGAACCCGGAGAGGCCATTCAACTGGCGTAATGTGGCAAAGCGCTTCTTGCGGCCGGTCAGGATTTTCCAGGTGTAGGTCTGGTGGCTGACATCCCACACTAATTTATCGGCCGGCGGGTCGAAGACCTTGAGCAGCGCGATGGTCAGCTCCACCGTGCCCAGGTTGGCGGCCAGATGCCCGCCCGTGCGGCTGACTGTTTGAATGATCAGCTCGCGGATTTCTCCGGAGAGCTGGGTTAAATCTTCCAGGCTCAGAGTCCGCAAGTCGGCCGGGGTGTTGACGCTGTCGAGGATGCGGTTCATGGGTGTCTAAATAATATTCCCTCTCCCTTAGGAGATGGTTAGGGTGAGGGGAATGCTGGCAAATGTACCCCCTCACCTCGGTCCTCTCCCGAGGGAGAGGATGAGGTCTCGTCAATCGCCAAGTTTCCGCCAGAGGCGGATCCGCCTTTGGAGGAGAAGATGGCGTTGTGTTATCAGCACTTTTGTACGTTCTGAAATTATTATTTTGGACAAGCCTGATCTCGTTTCATTTCGTTTCACCCACCACCTTGGCGCTGATAACGATTAAGAGATGCCGTTTCTCATCTACTATGCTTGTGCTACGAAACAGACGGCCAAGCCATGGAATTGCTCCTAGAATTGGAACCTTGTCCTCGATATGCTTTTTTTCGCTCGTGCTCAAGCCCCCCATGACGACCGTGCTGTTGTTAGATAGAGATATAGTCGTATTGATCGCTCGAGTGTGGAAGATGGGTTGGGATATGGCTGCCTTTCGCCTCGTTCCGTCCGCTCCTTCGTATGTAGCTGTGTAATCCTTCCAAATTGGTTCGGATTCTACAACTTCTACCGTCAGCTCCAGATCAATCATGTTCCGTTGAGCGTCAAAGATGGGGGTAACCTTGAGGGTAATGCCAACATCGCGTGTCTCAAAATTGCCGGGGACTATAGCCACGCCCCGCAGGACGGTATCACCATTTGTCATTACGACGGGGCATATATCAATGCCTGTTGGGTATCGTATTTCCCTTACGACCTTAACGGTTCCTGCCTTTTCCGATTGGGTTCGCAATCTTGGAGCGGACAAGAGATTGGCTCCACCGTATCGAGCGAGAGTCGCAAGGAGTTTGGCAGTATCCTTTGGATCGAGGCAGACAGTGAGCGAGTTGGTTGCAATTGCATCGAAATCCCAGGCAACACCAGACTGTCTCTGCTGCATGTCTTGAAATTCGATGAATCTGACCTCAACTTCGATCACGGTTGGAGGGCTCTCGATTGAACTTCCCGCAGCAGCAATTCCCGCGCCAATCAGACAACAGACAAAAGCAAAACCTGTCTTCATATATCTTCCTACTGACCGGCTTTATCCGACGGCTGGATCTTGGCAACAGATTCCCTCTCCCTGGGGAGATGGGTGGGGTGAGGGGGTTCCCTAAGTTCCTCCAATGTCATTCTAATCCCGGCCAATACGCCATCCAGATTTTCCCTGAGCTGAAAATTCCAGATGCGCTTGATCCTGATGCCATGCTTTTTTAAATACACATCTCTTTCCGCATCATGCGCTTGAGCTCTTGCCTCACCATGCTGGCGGCCATCTATTTCGACGGCCAACTTGTTTTCATAACAGAAAAAATCCAATACATACGGCCCAACTGAATATTGACGCCGGAACTTACAGTTCGCCATTTTGCGATTTCTGAGATGGCGCCAAAGCAACTTTTCCGCCCAGCGCATTTCACGGCGGAAGGTTTTGGCCTGTATTGACGTGTTCATAAATACAGTGTCCCCTCACCCTAACCCTCTCCCAAGGGAGAGGGAATATGCCTGGCAGAAACGGGAACGCTCTTTTTACCCTCACCCCTGCCCGCGATGCTACGCATAGCGTTGCAGGCGGGCTGACCCTCTCCCGGGGGAGAGGGTCTATTATTTTAAACACCACAGGTGTTTCATCTATTTCTTTTCCGCCGCATCCGGCGCGGCGTGGTATTCTTCTTCGGCCGGCTCGGCGGGGGTCGCGAACGGCGCCAGGGTCGTCTGTGCGCCCTGCTTGACCAGCCGTTCAATCTTGCGCTCGACCTCGTTGAGTTGGCGCGCGCAGACTCCCACCAGGCTCATGCCCTCCTCGAAATGCTTCATCATCTTTTCGAGCGAGAGCGCGCCGCCTTCCATTTCGCGCACAATCGTTTCCAGCCGCGCCAACGCTTTTTCAAAGCCGGGCTCTTTATCATTACTTTTCTTTACGTTCGCCATGATCGCAAACCTCCGATTCGAATGTGCCCCGCGCCACCCGGGTCGTGATCCGGTCGCCCGGCTGGGCCGCCTTAGCCGCCTTGATTACACTGCCATCCGGCGCAAACGTAATACTATAGCCGCGCTCTAAAACCGCAAGCGGGTTTATCCCCTGTAATTGGGCTTTAAGTCGCGCCAAATCCAGGCGGCGCGTCCGGCTCCACTCCTGCATTGGCCTGCCCAGCCGCAGGGTAAGTTCGTCCATCTGCTGTTGCTGCGTTCTCAGGCAATTCTGGAGCTCATGGCGCATTTGCAGCCGCAGGCGTTCGATCCGTTCCAGGACGCGGCGCGCCAGGTGGCGTGGTTCCCGGAACACGTAGCTGCCCCGTGCGCTGCGCAACCGGTGTTTCAAGTCGGCCATCTGCCGGTCAAGCGCCCGGCGCAGGCGCAGCGCCTGTTCCCCCAAGTGTTCCTCGAAATCCGCCTTGCGGCCGATGACCAGTTCAGCCGCCGCCGAGGGCGTGCTCGCGCGCAGGTCGGCCACAAAATCGCTGATGGTAAAATCAATTTCGTGGCCGACGGCCGAGATGATCGGGATAGCCGAGCGGGCGATGGCGCGCGCCACCACTTCCTCGTTGAAGCACCACAGGTCCTCCAGACTGCCGCCGCCGCGTCCGACGATGAGCACATCCACGTCGCCCCGGAGGTTAAAGTCGTCAATGGCCGCGGCAATTTCCTCG
>JACPGN010000282.1 GCA_016182435.1 Lentisphaerota bacterium
AACACATGTGGTAACAGCGCCCGGTGAGGCCTGCCCGAGCGTCGGCCAGGGGCACAGGCCGGCGAGAATGACGCAGCCCTGAGTAACCCCCTTATAGCTCGTCTCAGAAGCTGTGAAAAAATTGCGGACGACGTGGAAGTCGTCCCTCCATGGAAATGGAGGGTCGGGTTCCACCCCGACCGACCGACTGGATTCGACTTTTTCACACCTCAGTCCGGTGCTATTGTTTCCGCTTGCTTTGCCGGTTGTATTCTGCCAGAAGGGAGACCCTTGGATTAGCAACGCATAGAAGATTACCATGAGCATTGCCTTTGACCCCGAGCGCTGGAATCAGGTCAAGACCGTGGCCCGCGACTGGTGGGCCGGGCGCCTGAAGCGGCCCATTATTCAACTCCGGCTTGCCGGCCGCGACCCGCAGCGGCCGGCGCCGAAGCGGCAGTTCTATCACTTTGCCGCCTGCTATCCCGAACAGGTGACCCCGGAAGAAATCGTGGACGTGTGCGACTATGAGTTGGCCAAAATGGAATATCTGGGCGACGCCTTCCCGGTTGTCTGGCCGAATTTCGGGCCGGGCATTATAGCCGGTTTTCTGGGCGCGCGGGTCAAGCCGGAAGAATGGACCGTCTGGTTTGAGCCGCTCGTGCCGAAGCCACTGGCCAATTTGAATTTAGCCTTTGACCCGGACAATTACTGGTTTAGCCGCGTGCGCAATATCTGTCGGGCGGCGCAAGCGCGCTGGCAAGGCTCGGTCCAGGTCAGCATGACCGATCTGGGCGGCAACCTGGATATCCTGGCTTCATTCCGTCCCGGCGAGGAACTCCTCTTAGACTTGTATGATCATCCGCAGGACGTCAAGCGCTTAACTTGGCAGGCGCACGATCTCTGGTGGCGGTATTTTGACGAGTTTAACGCCATATTGCGCGGGCCCAATCCGGGCCATACGGCCTGGACGCCTATTTTCTCGGAATCCCCTTATTATATGCTGCAATGCGATTTCTGCTATATGATCGGCCCGGAAATGTTCGATGAGTTTGTCAAACCGGAATTGGCGGCTTCCTGCCGCCGGCTGGGCAATGCCTTCTATCATCTCGATGGTCCGGGGCAGCTTGCGCATCTGGATTCATTGCTCAAGATTCCCGAATTGAAAGGGGTTCAGTGGGTTCCGGGGGAAGGCCAGCCGGGTGTTGCGCACTGGCCGGAGGTCTATCGCAAAATACGCGCGGCCGGCAAGCTGATCCAAATATTCTCAATAGACCAGCTCGATACGATCGCCCGCCAGTTGGGCTCGGCCGAAGGAATTGTTGTTATTGACACCCTGCCGCTCTCCCGCAAAGCCGAGGCCGAAGCGCTCCTTAAGCGCTATGGCGTCTGCTAACACCCTCTCCGGGCGTTAGGCCCCCCAAAAAAGTGTAATGGGTCAGTTATTTGGGGGAAGATTGGTTGTATGGTATGCTGATTTTCCGGTTGTTCCACCGAAGGCGGATCCGCCTGCTATGGCGGAAGGGGCCGTTTCCACCATAGGCGGACAAGCGATAGAACGGCATACCGTTGCGGTTCTTACGCCTGCCCGAGCGTCGGCCAGGGAACCGCCGCTACACCCCCCCCCCGATAACTGACCCATGACGGATTTTTGCAAGCAAGGCTTGACTTCACTCAAGAGATGCCTTACATTTAACACATATGTAAGGAACGGAGGGCGTATGACGGCAAGCGCAACCGTAACAAGCAAAGGGCAAATCACCATTCCCAGGGAAGTTAGGAATATCCTGGGCGTGCATGCCGGGGATTTGCTTGTTTTTCAATCGAAAACAAGGGGTGTGATCGAATTAAAGCCGGCGCGATCGTCCGTGCGCTTGAAAGGATTTATCCGGCCATGGATTGCCCCGACATCAAAACCGCCGTCGTTGCGGGATATGGACCAGGCTGTTTTACGCGGCGCGCGGAAATTCAAAGGGTAATTCATGATAGCCTTGGACACCAACGTGCTTGTTCGCTATCTTGCCCTGGACGACCCTGTGCAAAGCCGCCGTGCGACGGCGGTTATTGCGGAGGCTTTGGCGCGCGAGGAAGACGTGTTTATCCCGGTTATTGTTTTATGCGAAACCGTCTGGGTGCTCCGGGGATATTATAAACTTTCCAAGCAGCGGATTATCCGGGTGTTGGACGCCATTTTAACGGAAAAGGGCTTCGAGTTGGAAGCGCGTCCTGAAATTCATAAAGCCCTTGCCGAGTACCGCCTTTATTCGGGCGATTTTGCGGATTACGTAATTGGCTTTACGGCTCGTTCACACCATTGTTCCACGGTATGGACGTTTGATCAGGGCCTGAAAACATCGGCTCTTTTTAAGCTCATCGGGGAATAACCATTCATCCAGTTCTTGGTTCATCATTCTTAGTTCGTTCCGGATTAACGAGGAACCACCAGGCTCCGCCGGCCGTGCGCCTATGAAAAATCTCGGCGAAGCGCGAGCGCCCCACGCGGGTTACGAGCAGGTCCTGCAGCTCCTTTAGCGGCTTATTGGGAATATTGACGTTGAGCAAGGTGTAGCAGCCGGAGATACCCAACCCAAAAAAGGTGTTGATCTGCCCGCGGGCTTTGTTGTATATTTTAATTGGTGTAAGTAGCCTTAGTCGGCTTATGCCCGGTTAACGGGAGTTTTTGTGGTTCAATTCCAATTCAAATGGGTAATGCGCGCTCTGGTGATCCTGCTCGGCGCGCTGAGCGGCGCGGCGCTGGCGCTGGGCATCGTTTTGTTTCAGCAGCGCGAGACGCTGAAAGGCCGGACCCAGAAACTGGAAAAAGCGGTCAAACAGGTGGCCGCTACCCTGGAAAAAGACGAGACCAATACCGACCTCAAAGTTTCCCTGCCGGACGATCAGCTCAAGACCTATAAGGCGGTGAAGGGCGGGCCGCCGGCCATGGATGGCGCGCTCAACGAGATGGTCGGCGCGGCGCAGAATCAGTTGCAGCGCCTGAACGCCAAGCGCACCGAGCTGGCCGATACCAAAACTGTTCTGGCGCAAACACAGGAAACGCTCGCCACCACTTCTAATGAGCTGGTAACGGCCCAAGCTGCCATCACGGAAAAGAATGCCGCTATCGAGGCGCGGGATGCGACGATCAGCGAAAAAGAGGTAGAGCTGCAGAAACTGGCCAAGGAAAAGAGCGCTCTGCTGGCCGCCGCCGAAACCGTGAAACAGCAAATTGACGATTTGGAAACGGAAAATCGCGATTTGACCGATGCTAACGCCGATTTGCAGGCCAAGGTCGCCGAGCTGGAAAAAACCATTAATCCCGAACTGCGCAAGGCCGAAATTCCCAAAGGCCAACTGGGTGTCGTGGCCCACGTGAACCCGGAATGGAACTTTGTGGTTGTGCGCGTCGCGCCGGAAAACGCCAAAAACATCATGCCCGACCTGGAGCTGCTGATTCACCGGACGGCCCGCTTGGTCGGCAAGGTGCGGGTGCAGGCCGTGGTGGATAACCTGGCCGTGGCGGAGATCGTGAACGACTGGCAACAGATCCCGTGCGAGAAGGGCGACTATGTCATGTATTAAGGGCGCCGGACGGCTGGCTGTCCTGGGTATCCTCTGCGCCGTGCTGACCGGTTGCGCGACGGCCAATGCGCCATCCGATGTTCCTTGGAATGTGCCGCAGCCCTGGGAAGGCGTTCCCACCCTGCCCGGCAATCAGTATTAGACGCTGATATATGAACGACCGCTATGAAAAAAAATATTACCACGGATGACACGGATAGCACTGATAAGGAATGGGGACGGCTTCCCCCATCCGTGCCATCAGTGTAATCAGTGGTTAATTTTCTGAGTTGCCGGCATAGGCCCGCCTTAATTCACTTCTTCAGCTCCAGCAGTTTCTCCGCGATTTGCACGGCATTGGTGGCCGCGCCTTTGCGCAGGTTGTCGCCGCAGACAAAGAGGGCCAGGCCGTTCTTGGTGCTTTCATCCAGGCGGATGCGGCCGACGTGGACGTCGTCCTGGCCGGAGACCTCGAGCGGCAGCGGGTACAGGTCATTTTCCACGTTGTCCATGATCTTGACGCCCGGGGCCTTGGCCAGGATGGTGCGGGCCTCGTCGGGGTCCATGGGGCGGTCGAACTCGATATTCAGCGCTTCGCAGTGGCCGTTCATGACCGGCACGCGCACGCAGGTGGCGCCCACCCGGATTTTTTTATCCTCGAGGATTTTGCGGGTTTCATTGCGCATTTTGATTTCCTCGCTGGTGTGGCCAGGGATGTCCGGATTAAGGCTGCCGATCCGGGGAATCACATTGAAGGCGATGGGGTGCGGATAGGCGCTGTGCTTGAGCGGCTTGAGCGCCGCATAACACTTCACCTGTTCCTCCAGCTCCAGCATGGCGGGCCGCCCGGTGCCGGAGACGGCCTGGTAAGTGCTGGCAATAAACCGCCGGATGCGCGCGACGCGGTGCAGGGGCGCCAGCGCCATTAAGGCAATAATCGTGCTGCAGTTGGGGTTGGCAATCAGGCCCTGGTGTTTCTGCAGAGCCGCGGCGTTAATTTCGGGGATAACCAGCGGCACGCGCGAATCCATGCGAAAGTCGTCGCCGTTATCAATCACGATCGCGCCCTGCTCCACGGCCGGCCAGCCGAACTGCTTCGAGGCGCCCTTGGCGCCTTCGGTGCCCGCGAAAAACGCAAAGTCCAGGCCCTTAAACGCTTCGACCGCCGCCGGCAGCACGTGGAAGGTCTCGCCCTCAATCACTT
>JACPGN010000281.1 GCA_016182435.1 Lentisphaerota bacterium
GCCTGAGCAGCCCGCTGGTCGAACGAGCTTTTCGAGTCGCCGATCGCCGGCGCCGAGATCAGGCGCTTGAGCGGCGCGCCGCAGTCCGGGCATTTTTCCAGGGGTGGTGTGGCCCCTTGCTCCAGGCGCTCAAACGGCTCTTGGCAGCGGGCACAGCCCTTCTGCGGATCACGAGCTTGATATTCACGGAGCGGCATATAACGTATCAGATGTGGTGCCCCTTCAGGGTGCGTGGTTGATATTTCGATATCCGGTTCCCAGGGTTACACCCTGGGCTATGATGTAGCACCCCTTCGGGGTGCCTTTTGCCATTAACAAACCCGCCATAAGTCGGAAATGCGCCTCCCGGCCTCACTTTGCGCTTGACGCGAAGCTTCCTTCCCGGAAACTGTCTCGCCATTCCGTTCTGGCAGTAGCAATTTATCAGAGCGGGCAATACTATCGGGACGCACTATAACAAAGGAGTCTTCAAGATGAAACTGAAATTTTGCTGCGGCTTAATTTGTGTGTTCATAATCGGCCAAGTATTGGCCGCCACCGCCGCGCCGGCGCCCGCGCGCCCCAAGCCTGCCCAGACCCGGAAGAGCAACGCAATCGCTCGCGAGCCCTATATTGGCGCGATTGTAATTGACGCCGAGAGCGGCCAGATCCTGGCGGCGGACAATCCCGACGCGAAAGCCTACCCCGCCAGCGTGCTGAAGCTGATGAATCTCTTGATCATCCTGGAAAAGATTGAGGCCGGCGACCTGACGCTGCAAGATAAGGTGCGGGTCACGGCGGAAGCTTCCCGGACTGGCGGGTCCCAGGTTTATCTCAAGGAAAACGAGATTTTCACGATTGACGAGCTGCTCTATGCCCTCATCGTGCAATCAGCCAATGATGCCGCCGTGGCCATGGCGATCCACATCGCGGGCAGCAAGGAAGGATTTGTCGAGATCATGAATCGGCGCGCCCGCGAGTTGGGCATGAAAGCCACGGAATTCCACTCAATCCACGGACTGCCGCCCGCACGCGGCCAGAAACCGGATGTTACCACGCCGCGCGACCTCTCGCGTCTGGCGCGGGAAGTCCTGAAACATGCGGACGCCCTGCGCTACACCGCAACCCGCGAACGCGCTTTCCGCAACGATACGTTCATCATGCGCAGTCACAATCACCTGCTCGGCCGGGTCGAAGGGTGCGATGGCCTGAAAACAGGGTACTTTTCCTTAGCCGGTTATTCCTCCATCGTCACCGCCCGGCGTGGCGCCAATCGCGTCATCGCCGTGGTCATGGGCAGCACCAGCCGCAATTTACGGGACGCCAAAGCCGCTGAGCTTCTGGCCAAGGGGTTCCTGCTGATGCCCAAGAAAATAGAAGTAGCTCAACAAGTTACCAACCCGCCGCCGCTGCGCCCGCCTGCAACGCTATGCGTAGCATTGCGGGCAGGCTGCCCGCTGGGAAAAATCGGTATAGCAATTGTGGTTCTGGCGCTGGCGGCGCTGGGCCTCTTCTACTTCCTGCGCCGGCGCTCGGCTATCTGACCCAGCCCGCCTGCAGCGCTATGCGCAGCATTGCGCTCAGGCGTTGCGGGCGGGTCGCGCGGTTCAGACCAGGCAGTTGGGCAGCGAACTATACCGCGGTGGCGCCAGAGTTAATAAATTAGGCCGCAGGAACGGCAAGTGTTTCACCTCTCCCGAGGGAGAGGTCGATCCCGCGTAGCGGGATCGGGTGAGGGGCAACCGCCAGACGCCCCTCACCCTAACGGAAAGAAACAATCGTGCCGGGAAGCGGAATCTGACCCCAGAAGATTGTGCCGGGAACGCCGTTGGAATATCCCGTGCCGGCCGTCACTGTAGGGGTAATCCCCCCCGACGTGTCGTACATCCGCCAGATGGCGATTCGGCCGCCCCCGCCCCCGCCGCCGCACGATGCCGAGGCAGAGTTGCCGCCATTGGCGCGAATGATGGCGCTGGCGTTGGTGCTCAAAAATGAGCGCGCATACAGATAGATGCCGCCGCCAGATCCCCCGCCGCCCCAAACAACCGTGCCTTGCGTAAAGGCCGCCTGGCCGTTCGCGCTAATGGTGCCGTTCTGGGTGATGTCGCCATCCGCTTGAATCCATATCAGCCCACCGCCGCTACCGCCAATGGCGACGTCACGGCCGCCACCCCCGCTGCCGGCATTCACGGGCGCGTTGGAAGAGCCGTAGGTCACTCCACCCGAAGCTGTTCCACCAGAGTCTACTGCGCCGCCGCCGCCCTTGCCTCCGTATCCGGCGCCGCTGCCAAATACTCGAAATGCGCCCGAGCCGTAGCCGGGACCTAACCCGTTATAACCTGCGCCGTTGTTTCCGCCGGTAAATCCGGTATAATCCGCCTTGAATCCGGAATTCAGGGTTGCAATGGTCAGGTTGCCGACCAAAAAATGAACCGAGCCGCCATTGGTGATATGCGAACTGGCATAAACCCAGCAGCCCGAACCGACGTACATGGTATTGGTGACTCTCACCAAGGCCCCATAGGTTGGAAAGACGCCATTGGTCAGGCCGCTGTAGACGGCGAAGCTCGCGCTGTTGCTTAGAATGAGGTTGCCGCCGATGGTCGCCTGGGGACCGGCATTGGTGCAGTAGAAGACGGCCGGGTATCCGGCCGCGCCCCGCCGGCTTGTGTTGCCGCCGAGTTCCAGACGGCCGGAGCTACCGAGAACGGCGAGATCGTTTGTTACCGTGAGTTGGAAGCCTTCCTCAGTGAAACGGAGCCAGCAATTGCTGACCGTGAGCGCGCTAAATGACAGGGATGAGAAGCCTCCGATTTGTCCGTTTAGATTCGTGATTAGATTCAGTAGAAAACGGTCGTCGGAGAGATAAAGGCTCCCCAGGTCCGCATAAGGAACCGCGCCGCCGCTGGCGGGCGCCGCGCTCACTTGCAGCCCCGTAATCACGTTCTGCGCGGCCACGTTATAAACGAGCGCGATACTGCCTCCGCCGCCGGCGCCAGCCGACGATCCTCCGGCAGCGCCTCCCAGCGCTTTCAACACGCCCGAGGTCCCGGCGATTGAGCTGCAGCTAATATAAATCGAGCCGCCGGACCCGCCGCCGCCATAAGTTGTGCCGCCACTGTTTCCATTCGCCGTGATGGCGCCGTTAATCGTCACATTGCTGCCGGCCTGAATCAGAATGGCGCCACCGCCGGCCCCGCCCGGCGTGGAGGCGCCGCCGCCGCCGCCGCCACCGCTCCCAGGGATAGTGGGGCTTGACGCCAGCCCGTTTCGATTGCCGCCAAGATCTGAGCCAGCCCCGCCGAAACCGCCATGACCTCCCCCGCTGCCGTAGCCGCTGGAGTAACCGGCACCTGCGCCCGGGCCGCTGCCGTCAACGCCAATTCCACTGCCGCCCGCGTAGCCGCGGCCACTCGCATCGATTTTGCCTCCCGAATTAATAAATAGATTGGTGCAGACGATCCATACCCGGTTGGACATGACACTGTTGCTAAATGGGCCTGCACAAGTCAAAACAGCGCTGGTGGCGACGGTCACGTTGCTCGTGGTCAAGGTTGTGTTCCAGTTCGAGAAGATCAGCGTGGCCTTGTTACTGATGAGCAGCGAGCTCAATGAATAGGTGGAGTTGGTCAGCAGGACGCCAATGTTATTAGTGGCAATGACCACATCATCGCCGTTGGTCGGCGCCGCGCCGCCGACCCAGTTCGTGGCCTCGTCCCAGTAATTGGTCCCTGTGGGCGTCAGCCAGGTAACCGTGACTGCCGGCGCAGATCCAGTAAACACGAGCCACAGCAAAAAAAACACGTTAAACGGTAGCGTTCTCATGCCGAAAATCCTTGTTCTTGCGATTTGAGTTAATTGCAAAACTCCACCGACGGGCTTGTCCCGTCGGAGAGAAAGATTTGGCTAAAAAGCTACAAGATATTGGCAGCTAACATATTGCGCTTTTAGACAAATCTCGCGTTCCTGCCACACAAGCCTGCCCGCAATGCTGCGCATAGCGCTGCAGGCGGGGTGGCAGGCGACGACTTTTACAATTGGCTCATTTGAATGAAAAAATCGTTCCGGGGGCTGGCAACCAACCCCAGACCACCGTGCCCGCAACGCCGTTGGTGCCGCCGACACCACCGCCGCCGCTATTCACGGAGGTGGAAACGGCGCCGCTGGACGTCTCGTATATGCGCCAGACCGCAATTCGGCCGCCGCCACCGCAACTGCCCGTTCCCGCACCGACGCCGCCATTTGCGCGCAGCAAGCCATTCGTGCTCCCTTGAAAGGCTCTACACGTCAAGTAAATGCCGCCGCCGGATGCGCCGGGAGTGTCGGCATAATAGAGACTGCGCGTCGGATTCGCCGACACGGTTCCGTTAATCCTGACCGTATCCGTGGCCTGCAGGCGAATTAGGCCGCCGGCATAGCCGGCCGCGGCATAGGTGCCGGGCGGACCGCCGCTGCTGCCCGGCTCTACGGGAGCATTGGAATTACCGTAAGCGCTGCCGCCGTTCGCGCCACCACCCTGGCCGCCGTACCCGCCGCCGCCCGACGACCCACCCGCGCCCGGACCCCTGGAGGACGTGAATCCGAAACCGTCCGCGCTTAAGTTACCGCCGATGTCCACGGTCAGATTGCCTACGCGCATAAGCGGCGAGCCGCCGTTGGTAATCTGCGATATGGAATACAAATACGCATTGCTGGCGATGGACACGTCACCCGTCACGCTCATCAGGAGACCATAATCCGGCGTCGTGGCATTGGTATGCGCGCCGTAGAGGCGAAGCACACAGCCGGTGGCCAGGCTCACATTACCGCCCACCGAGAAGACCGAGGCCACGGCGCCGGTGTTGTATAAGAGAAACCTGGGGCCGATGAAGGAGGCGCTGGGGCCGATATCCAGCCGGCTGGTCCCCACCAACATCACACTGCCCGTGATGGTGAGCCGAAAGCCTTCCTGCGGAAACCGCAGCCAACTGTTGTTCGTGAGCAGGAGGCTGCTCGCGCCCCAGTTGGTGAAGCTGGGCGCCATCCATTGCCCGGAGTGGGCCATGTTCGTGCTGAGAAAACGCGCGTCAGGGAAATACAAAGTGCCGATGTCGCCGGCTACGCCAAAGCCGCTCGGCGTGGCGCCCGCCGCCGAAAATACGCCGGTCGGGTTGTCCATGGTGTCTTGCGCGGCGGGATCATAGATGACGGCAATGCGCCCGCCGCCGCCGCCACCGCCCGATGCGCTACTCGCTGATCCGCCGCCATTGGCATACAGCGAACCGCCGCCCGTAAAGCTCTTGCACTGTATGTATATGCCGCCGCCCGATCCGCCGCCGGTATAAGCAGCCCCCGCGATACAATTGGCCGTCAGTGTCCCGTTATTTGTCACGGTGTTGGTCGCTACAATTCTGATCAGCCCGCCGCCGATGCCGGACTCGAGATAGGTGGCGCTCCAGGCGCCGCCGCAACTGCCGGGCTGTAACGGCGCCTCCGGCAACCCATACGGCGCGCCGTTCGAGCCACTCGCGCCACTGCCCCCAGTTCCCCCATAGCCGCCGCCGCCTGCGCCCCAAATTCCGCTTATCCCCCTCCCGCCGCCACCTGGTCCAAAACCCTCACCGCTTGCCGTTCGACCCCAATAGCCCTGGCCGTTCGCATTGAAGCCACCGCCAGCCGCTACCATCAGATTTGACATCCGCAGCACTGAGGCGCCGCCATTCGTGATCTGCGAAACCGGATATATCCAGGCATTGCTGGCGATGGACACGTCGCCCGTCACGCTCATCAGGAGACTGTAGTCCGGCGTTGTGGCGTTCGTGTGCCCGGCGTAGAGATAAATCGCGCAATTGCCGGCCAGGCTCACGTCGCCGCCCACCGAGAACACCGCGGCGGCCGTATTGGTATTGAACAGGGTATACCTATAGTAAGTACTGGGAATAACACCGAAGACATAACTGTTGCCGCCGATATCCAGCCGGCTGGTCCCCACCATGACGACGCCGCCGGTGACGGTCAGCCGGAGGCCTTCCTGTGGAAAGCGCAGCCAGCTATTCGTCAAGAGCAGGCTGCTCACACTCCAGGCATTGGTGAAAGACAGCAGTTGCCCCACGTGGCGCATGGTTGTGCTGAGAAAACGCGTGTCGGCAAAGTACAATGTGCCGATATCGCCGTTTTGCCAAGTCGCCGTGCCACGCGCCGCGGAGAATAAACCGGTTGGGTTGTTTGTCCCGGATTGGGCCGTTAAATCGTAAATCACGGCGATCCTTCCGCCACCGCCTCCACCGCCACCGCCGTTGGTGTTGCTGCCGCCAATTGCGTTCAGCGAACCGCCGCCCGAAAAGGTCCCGCACTCTATGTATATCCCGCCACCCGAGCCGCCGCCCCCATAGGTGGCCCCACCGGCAGCTCCGTTGGCGGACATGGCTCCATCCACCAGCACGGCGCCGATCGCTTCAATCCTGATCAGCCCCCCGCCGGCGCCGCCGGCGCCAGATTGGGCGGGATAAGCCCCGCCGCCACTGCCGGGATAGTCCGGCGTAGCCGCTGCGCCGTAAGGCGCGCTGCCCGTCGCGACGCTGCCGTAACCGGTTCCGCCGCCGCTGCCGGAACTGCCGCCGCGCCCGCCATAACCGCCGCCGCCGCCGTGGCCCGCGCCTGAGACTCCTCGATCTCCACCTCCTGGTCCTGAACCTGGCACTGCGCTTCCGGATGGAGCGCCCATATAGCCCTTGCCGTCCACATCAATCTTGCCGTTGTCCACAACGGAAAGATTCGAACAAATAATCCACACCCGGTTTGACATCCAGCCGTTGCTGA
>JACPGN010000052.1 GCA_016182435.1 Lentisphaerota bacterium
CAGCGCATCATCTTGCCGCGCCCGGTCAGCGCCGAGGAATCCGTGTTGCGCGACGCGCTTTTGCCGCAGATGATCGAGACCCTCGGCCGCAACCGCGCGCGCCAGGTTGCCGAAGCGGCCTTCTTTGAAATCGGCCGCGTTTTTTTCCAAAATAACCAGCCGACGTACACCGAAGATGAGCATTTGGTCATCGGCCTGATGGGCGCGGCGGGCCGAACCGGACTCAAGAAGCGCGCCGCTCCCTCGGAAACCGAAAGTTTCCTCTGGCTCAAGGGCATCCTGGAAGCATTATGCCGCAAGCTGTTGATTCGCGTGGAGGAACGTCCGGCCGGTCCGGCAGTGCCGGAACGGAACTCCGGACTCGCCTTCCGGGAGCTGACCCCGGAGGCGCCGCCCCCGGCGCTTTACGACCTGGATTGTTTTGCCAAGAACCGTGCCGTGGCGATCACCCTGGATGGAACAGCCTGCGGCGTCATGGGGCTTGTCCGCCCGACGCTGGCCGCCGAGTGGCGCTTAGCGGAGCACGTGGCGGTTCTGGAAATCCGGCTCGCGCCACTCCTCGAGCGCTTAACTAATCTTTCCGCGGGGACCTTCTCCGGCAACGAAGTCACGCGAACCGCGTTGCCGGTTTACCCTGCGGTGGCGCGCGATATGGCCCTGCGCATAGGCAACCAGACCCGCCACGGCGACATTGTCAGCGCCATCTGGAAAATTGCGCCAAAGGAGTTGACAACGGTTAAGCTCTTTGATATATATACAGGCGATGAGATTGGTGTGGGCTATAAGAGCATGGCCTATACCTTGACCTATCGGTCCCCAGACCGGACCTTGACGGACGAGGAAGTCAACCGGCTTCACGAGAACCTCAAGGAGCGGCTGCGGAACGAATTAGCCATAGAGATCAGAGAAGGTTGACGGCAGAGATAAGGATGAAGGCGCTTGTCGGTGGCGGGGGAACTCAAGCCCCGCGTAGCGCGGGGCAGTCCCCCGCAGGCGAGGGCCCAGGTAAGTATGCCGGGATTCATAGCAGACGGTTTGAAGAATGTAATACGATTCTTTTCAGGCATGGCTTCCATGCCTGTGACGATTGGGGCGGCCGGTTTTTTTCCGGCCGGCCTATTTATTATGGTAGCGGCAACCAACCCGCCTTCGCCCAAGGGGCTACGGTGGGCAGGCAACTCGGCGGCGCGGCAATGTAGTAGCGCCATTCCTGACGGGCTGCTAACCATCGCGCGGCTGGAGAGCATGGTCCAGCGCCGCCGGACGCCATAAGTCGTAAAAAATCGTTCTTTACCAGTCTGCCGAAGCCCTCTTCCGTGGCACGGAAGCGCTTCACCCTCAGGTGAGTACCCTGCCTGGTGCGTGGTTACGAGCCAAATCTCTGACCCATTAATGTGTGATCAGGGAGCTTGAATCCGGTGGCACCCTCAGGCCCCTAAACGGGGATCAGGAACCCATTGGCTAAAGCACCCACCTTAATCGTCGGAACAGAAATTGGTTTCGTCACGGCCGAGGTGGGGTATTCATTTTTCAGGGGGGGCACGGCATGGACCTCTTCAATCAGCAGCCTTCCGCGGAGACTCTCGCGCGCGCGCCGCTGGCCACCCGCATGCGGCCCCAGACCATGGCGGAAATCGTCGGCCAGGACCATATCCTCGGCCCCGGCAAGCTGTTGCGGCGCGCCATCGAGTCGGACCGGCTCGCCAGCCTGATTCTTTATGGCCCGCCGGGCTGCGGCAAAACCTCGCTGGCGGAAGTCATTGCCCGGGTCACGCGCCGGCATTTCGAAAGAACCAGCGGGGTAGTGGCCAACGTGGCCGTCCTGCGCGAGAAGCTGCACTCCGCCTCCGAACGCCGCCGGAGCCAGGGCCTGCAAACGATCCTCTTCATTGACGAAATCCACCACTTCAACCGCTCGCAACAGGATATCCTCCTGCCCTACGCTGAAGATGGCGCCATTATCCTGGTCGGCGCCACGGTGCATAACCCCTTTTTCTTTGTCAATAGTCCGCTCACTTCCCGCTCCCAGATTTTCGAGCTTATTCCGCTCAGCGAAGCTGCCATTATCGCGCTCCTCAAGCGCGCCTTGACCGACGAGCGCGGCTTGCGCGGAGTGCCCCTGGACGTTGATGACGAAGCCCTCGCGCACCTGGCGCGGATCTGCGAAGGCGACGCCCGCCGCGCGCTCAACGCCCTGGAAATTGCCGCGCTGACCACGGCGCCCAACAAGCAAGGGCGCAGCCACATCACCCGCGCCATCGCCGAGGATTCCAGCCAGAAAAAAGCCGTGGTCTATGATCGCGACGATGACGGCCATTACGACACAATTTCCGCCTTCATCAAAAGCGTGCGGGGCTCCGATCCCCACGCCGCGGTGTACTGGCTGGCCAAGATGCTCTATGCCGGCGAAGACCCGCGCTTTATCGCCCGGCGCCTGGTCATCCTGGCCTCGGAAGATATCGGCAATGCCGACCCGCGTGGCTTGTTGCTGGCCGAGGCGGGAGTGCGCGCCGTGGAATTCGTCGGCATGCCGGAAGCGCGGATCATTCTCGCGCACGTTACGACCTATCTGGCCTGCGCGCCGAAAAGCAATGCGGCCTACCTGGCGGTCGAGAACGCGCTGGGCGACGTCAAGGATGGCCGGGTGCTGCCCGTGCCGAAACCATTGCGGGGCGCCGGTTACAAAGGCGCCCAGCGCTTGGGCCACACGGGTTATAAATACGCTCACGATTACCCCGGCCATTTTGTGGATCAGCCCTATATCCCCACCTCGGCGGTTTATTACGAGCCGACCAGCCAGGGATACGAAAACACCCTGAAACAGCGCCTGGCTGAGTGGGACCGGGGCAGACGGAAGACGGATGACGGACGACAGACGACAGACACCAGACCGGAGATGACGGAAGACAGACGACGGAGGACGGACCAGAGAAAACTAAAGATGGACGACAGACAACAGACGACAGAAGACAGACGGCGGCCTGCCAACCGAAGCCCGGAGGGCGAAGGCGGGAAGACGGACGACAGACGACGAACTGGAAAAGAGGGAAAGAAGCAAACGCCCAACATCCAACATCGAACATCCAACGCCGAATGAAAGAAAAGGACGACGGACTAGAAAAGAGGGAAAGAAGCAAACGCCCAACGCCGAAGGGAAAACGACAGACGGCGGAGGAGTGACCACGCGGAACCCTGGCCAGCGCAGGGCAGGCGCGTGGCAAGCGAATGACCACGAAATGGGCCAACCATCATGACGCGCAAAGAATCAATTCGCAATAAAATCCGCGCGCAACGGGCGGCCTTGACCGCGCGGGACATCCGGCGCGCCAGCGCGCGCATTCAGCGCGCCGTGCGGAAACTTCCCGAATGGCGCGCGGCGCAGCGGGTGGGCCTTTATCTGGCTATGCCCAAGGAAGTCCGGACGGCAGAACTCCTGGCCGAGTGCTGGAAAACCCTCCGGCAAGTCCTGGTGCCGGCCTATTCCGCAAAAAAAAGAAACTATGATTGGGCCTGGTTGCGCAAGAATGAGCCAATAAAAAAAGGCCATTGGTCGGCGCCGGAGCCCGCGCGGCCGCGCCATACCGCCCGGCAGGTGGACTTGGTAGTAACGCCGGGCTTGGCGTTTGACCGCCGCGGCGGCCGGCTGGGCCATGGCCGCGGCTATTATGATCGCCTGCTGACCGCACCGGCCGTGGCGAAAGCATTCAAGGTTGCGCTGGCGTTGGAACGCCAATTGGTTGCGCGCGTGCCAATGAGCGCGCGGGATATTCGCATGGATGCGGTGGTAACGGAACGCGCCGTGTACCGGCGGCGTCCGCACGCCCGACGACAGACGACAGACAACAGACGACGGACCAGAGACAATGGAAGACAGACGACGGATGACGGACGACGGACTAGAAAAGAGGGAAAGAAGCAAACGCCCAACGCCCAACTTCAAACGCCCAACGTCGAATGGAAGAACGGGAAGACAGACAACGGATGACGGAAAAGCGTAGAATTGCGGGCAAGTTCCGTGTCAGGAAATAACGAAATAATCGCCCCGAGCGCGTCCCGACTCTCCTGGGGTCGGGACAATCGGGGCGGGAGGAAACAATGACCCAATGGTGGATAGGAGCATTTGTGGTTATGCTTGGTGGTGTACTGGGTTACTACATCCGCCTGATCATCGGGCGGTACGCGGTGAAATCCAGCGAACAGGATTCCAGCCGGATGCTGAGCGAGGCGCGGCGCGAGGCTGAATCCATTCGCCAGGGCGCCGGCCTGCAAGCCAAGGAAGCGGTGCTCAAGGCGCGCGAGGAGTTTGAAGCCAGTATCAAGACGCGCCGCCAGGAAATAGTTGCGCTCGAGGAGCGCGCCGCCCAGCGCGAGTTGAACCTGGACCGCAAGGTGGCCATGATTGACAAGAAATACCAGCAGGTCGAACAGAAAGTAACGGAAGTTGAGAAGAAAGAGGTCGAGGTCAATCAGCAGCGCGCCGAATACCAGAACCTGGTCAAAACCGAGCGCGAGAAACTGCAGCGCATCGCCGGCCTGACGCCCGAAGAGGCGCGCAAGGCGCTGATGATCAGGGTCGAGGAGGAGGCGCGCAACGAAACCGGCATGCTCATCCGCCGCCTGCAGGAGGAAGCCAAGGAGACCGCTGAGCGCGAATCCAAAAAAATCGTGGCCCTGGCCATCCAGCGCTATGCCGGCGGGCACGTCAGCGAGCTCATGACCAGCACGATAGCCCTGCCCAGCGATGATTTGAAAGGCCGGATCATTGGCCGCGAGGGCCGCAATATCCGGGCCCTGGAAGCGGCTACGGGCGTGGACCTGCTGGTGGATGACACGCCCGAGGCCGTGGTGATCTCCTGCTTCGACCCGCTGCGGCGCGAAATCGCCAGGCAGTCCCTGGAACGCCTGATCATGGACGGGCGCATTCACCCGGCGCGGATCGAGGAAGTAGTGGCCAAGGTGAAAGAGGAAATGGCGGAGCTGGTCCGCCGCGCCGGGGAAGAGGCGGTCTACACGGTAGGTCTCCAGGGCGTGGATCCGGAGCTGGTGCGCACACTGGGCCGCCTGAAATACCGCAGCAGTTATGCCCAGAACGTGCTCATGCATTCCGTTGAAGTCGCCCACCTCATGGGGGTCATGGCCGGCGAGCTGGAGCTGGACATTATGCTCGCCAAGCGTATCGGGCTTTTTCATGATATCGGCAAGGCGCTGGATAGCGAAGTGGAAGGCAACCATGCCGTTATCGGCGCCGATTTTCTCAAGCGCCACAATGAACCGCAATTGCTGGTTAATGCCGTGGCGGCCCATCACGCCGATGTCGAGCCGGAGAGCTTGTACGCGGTGCTCTCCGCGGCGGCCGACGCCATCTCGGCCGCCCGGC
>JACPGN010000072.1 GCA_016182435.1 Lentisphaerota bacterium
CGTGATGTGCATTGCCCTGGGCATTGCCACCGCCATGATCCTGTTTATCGTGCCGGTCTTTGCCAAAATGTTCGCCGAGTTCGGCCAGAAATTGCCGGCGCCGACCCAGTTCCTGATTAATGTGAGCCGCGTGCTGAAATCATACGGTCTCTACGTGCTGGCCCTGGCCGTCGTAGCGGTCATTGCCTTTCAGCAGTGGAAGAAAACCGCCAAGGGTTCCTATAGCTTGTCCGCCTTCGCCCTGAAAATACCGGTGATCGGCGAATTGAACCGCAAGGTGGCCACCAGCCGGTTCGCGCGGACCTTTGCCCAGCTCCTGAAGAGCGGCGTGCCCATCCTGCAGGCCATGGAAATCGTCTCCCGCGCCACGGGCAACCGCGTGTTTGAGAGCGTCATTCTCGAGGCCCGTTCTACGGTCGAACAGGGCGAGCCGCTTTCCGGCGCCCTGGTGAAGTACCCCTGTTTCCCAAAATTGCTGGTGCATATGATGGCCGCCGGCGAAAAAACCGGAAAAATTGACGAGATGATGCAGAATATCGCCGATTTTTACGATGACGAGGTGGATACCATGTTAGCCGGCTTAACCTCGCTCATCGAGCCAATGCTGATGGTCTTCCTGGGCGTGGTTATCGGCGGAATTGTCATTTCCATGTTCCTGCCCATCTTTAAGATGGGCGAGGTGGTCGGCGGCTAAGGCTCCTTGTCGTACCGCGGGGTGCGTCTCACGGCCTACCATGGAGACGCGTCACTCTGCTGACGCTCCCGCCAGACCGAGTTGGCTCATCTTGCCGTAACTCTTCGAGAGCACGGCTAACCCTTGTCGCCCTACGGTTTCTTTGTCAGGCGGAAAAAGACAATCAGCGCGGCAATCAGAATCACCGGCACCACGATCAACCATAAATTGCTCATCGTCCCCTCCCTGGCTTAAACGTTCTCGCTGCCAAAATCCATACGCCGCTCAAGTTCCCTTTGAACAGTCTTTACCGCCACGCCCCATCCATTACACCCATTCTTCCACCCCTGTCAACTCCGGCTTCACTGAAAAACAGCATGACGCTCCTCAGCAACGAATAGGTCGGCTGATTCTGCCGGCTGCTACTGGCTGATTGTGAACAGCCGGGCGCAGGCTTATCCAGTTGCGCCGTTTGGGCTTAACCACCGTGCTAACCCTGGCCACGCATTTTGCGTGGTAAATCTGCGGCTTGCCGAGTTTACCAAGCCATGGGCATGGCCAACGGCATAGCCGGGCACGCTTAGACCCCTGGAAAGAAATTAAATAAACAATGATTGCTTCTGTTTTCGTCCGGGGCCAGGCGGCGCAAAATCAAACTCATAGACACACTTAATTAAGTGTGTCTATAGCGGAAGATAAGCGCTCAAGCCGACCTCATGAGAAACAGAAGAACACGCGCGAACTCGTGCGGGGGAACGGAATAAACATACCAGCAATCGGCATGCTTCAGGAAACCGCGCGCCACAAGCTTGCGTAAATGACGGTTAAGCGCCCGCAGTGGGATGTTCGTCGCGCCGGCAATTTCTTCCAGTCGCATTGGCCGCTCCCGCAGATGTTGGATAATGCGGATGCGCCGTGGGTGCGTGAAGGCCGTGGCATAGCGAAAGACGTTCCTGCCCGGATTTTTGCCACGGGCAAAGGTCTTCTTAAGCGTCTTAAGCAAGCGACCACTATGCGCAATAGACCGGTTGGCTCCCAGCCGGTAGTAGACCGATGGACCGGATCTGCGGGCCAGAAGCAGTCCCCGGCTGTTCAGCGCCCGCAGGGCTTGACTGGCCAGCGGCAGAGAAAGTCCCAGCCGTTGCGCAACATCGGAAACACGCTGTTCGGGACGCGCGCGTAATTCGCCAAGAACCCTAAGCCTGGTTTTGCTTGCCAGAACCCGGCAGGTCCGCCACAGGGTCGGCCGCAGAGTTTCTGATTCTGATTTGCTTAACCGCATGGACACACTTTATTAAGTGTGTCCATAACCGTCAATTAAAGATTTGATTATGTTCTTGGCAACCAGGGTTGCGTCATTCTCGCCAGGGCCGCGCC
>JACPGN010000283.1 GCA_016182435.1 Lentisphaerota bacterium
CGTGGACAAGAAGAGCCGCATAGACCGCGAGAAGTGCAGCGCCTGTTCAACTTGCGTGGAGGTGTGCCCCGTGGCGGCCATCCACATGGTGGACACCGGCATATTGGAGAAAAAATCATGAAGCGCCTGTCCCGCAAAGCCGATCCGACCCGCACCAGCAAGATTGTACTCGGCCAGGATCCGGAGGTAGACGCGCTCTATGGCTGTTTCCGGCTGAACAATCCCAGGGGCGACGCCTTCGCGCCCGAGCGCGAAGTGGAAATCGTGGCGCGCAGCGGCAAGAAAAACCAGGTCAGCGTGCCAGCCGCCTTGCGCGTGGATTTGCCCGCGGACCAGAAAGTGGTGAACACGGAAGTTTTTCACCTGGAAGAAATTGGCCGGGAACACGCCACGATGCATCTCCTGACAATGCGCGCCGGCTGGAACCAGACTTTTGTTGATATCCGGCGCATGGTCGGATTGGACAAGCACGGTTCCTTCGTGGCGCGGCTCAAGGGAACGGATTTTAATATCCCCGTGGCTACTTCATCGGTTTTGCCGCTCGGCCGGAACAATACCTGGATCGGCATGATCCTGGTGCATCCGGAGGCGCGCCGGCAAGGTATTGCCAATGCCATGATGCAGGCGTGCACGCGCTACGCGCTGGAACAAGGCAAGGTAATTAACGGGCTGGATGCCACGCCGATGGGCAACACGGTCTACGGCGCCGTGGGTTACGTCAATTCCTACCGCCTCTGGCGTTCCGTATTTGAGCTCGCCGAGTTTGCGGGCAAGTCCTACGACCGCCAGCACGTGCTGGCCATACAGGCAGCCGACCTGCCGGAAGTCATCCGGTATGACGCGGCCGCCTTCCTGGAGCGCGGCAATGTTCTCAGCAAAATGTTTGCGGACAGTCCCGCCGGCTGTTTTATTTATCGCAACGATGCCGGGGTGATCCAGGGCCATTGCTTTTCGCGCCCGGGCCGGATACGGGCGTTTGTGGGCCCCTTCATTGCCGACACTGAGGAAATTGCCCGGCACTTGCTGACGGCCGCTTCCCAGAAACTGTTAGAAGACCCGGCCAACCAGACCGCTTTTCTGGACACGCCCGAGAGCAAATTTGCGGACCAAGGCGTGTATGTGGAGAGAGTCTTCGACCAGGAAAAGAAACCTTCCGGCCATCGGCTGAGCGCCACGCTTAAACCCGTGCGCGACTTCACGCGCATGTACCAGCTCGTGCATTATACGGAAGTGGATGCGCTGGTTAACCGCTTCATGCAGGCCGAGGGCCTGCGCAAGGATTCCACGCGGGTGGCTGACTTCAGCGCGACCATGAGCCTCGCGGTAGCCAACTACACGGAAACGCTCGCCTTCATGACCCTGGAACGCCAATCGCTGCAGCAGAAGTTCTGGGGCATCACCGGTCCGGAAAAGGGTTAGTAACTTGAACACCCGATACTGTCATAAATAACAAGAAAATTGTAGGAGCGCCACCCCGCTGGCGCGACTCGTCTGGCAAGGCCGCCGAGCGCGATAAGATCGCCTCGACCTGCCCGCAATGCTTCGCATAGCGATGCAGGCGGGCGGGGCGAGGCTCCTACATTTCCACCACAGGCGGACGAAACGTATTTTGGTTGCGGGCATAGCCCGCTTTGGAAAGATAACGAGGGCCATGACATCCCGCGAACGGGTTTTTGCGGCGATCAATCATCAGAAGACCGACCGCTTACCCTGCGATTACAGCGCGCATGGCGAGGTTAGCGATGGCCTTAAGGCCCGGCTGGGGGTAAGCAATTACGAGGAACTGCTTCAAGCATTGCATGTTGATATCCGCCGGATTCCGGCGCCCTACGGCCAGCCTGCTTCAGAGCCGGACGCCCAGGGCTATCGGCGTGACATGTGGGGTACGCGCCACCGCGGCGACGAGCCCGAGTGGGCAGCCAGCCACCGGTACAATGCGCCCAGCGACGGGCTGCCTGACTGGATTCCACCGTTTACGGAAGAATCCACGGTTGAGGACGTGCACGCCCACGCCTGGCCGGATGCGGCCAAACTGGATTTCTCAGATGTCCACCGGCAGTGTGAACAATACAGGGGCGAATATGCGCTGGTCGGCGCGCCCTGGAGCCCGTTCTTCCATGAAGTCGGCTGGCTGATCGGGGAGGAAAATTTTTTCATCTGGATGGCGACCAAAGCCGAGGTGGTTCAGGCCATCATTGACCATATCGTGGACTATGAGGTCGAAGCTACGCGCCGGTTCCTTGAAGCTGCTGGCGGCCTGATTGATATCGCCTTCTTCGGCAATGACTTCGGCAGTCAACGCGCCCTGGTCATTTCTCCCGCGATGTGGCAGCAATTTATCCACGCGCCACTCAAGCGGTTTTTCGACCTGGCCCACTCCTTCGGCTGCAAGGTCATGCAACACTCGTGCGGGTCAGTGCGTCCGCTCATTCCGCGGTTCATCGAAGCGGGCGTGGACGTTCTCGATCCTATCCAGGTGGCGGCCTCCGGCATGGCGTTAGCGGACCTCTATAATGATTTCGGTCAAAAGCTGTCCTTCCACGGCGGCGTGGATACCCAGACCATTTTGCCCTTCGGCACTGTGGAAGATGTGCGCGCCTTAATCCGCCAATACCGCGAACTGACCCGTGAGCATGGCGGCTATATTCTGGCGGGCAGCCAGGAATACATGGTTGACATCCCGCTTGATAATATTCTGGCCATTTACGAGTGAAGCCGCCGCAAAGCCCCTGGCTCAGCCAGAGGCTTCGCCCTACCGGATTTGATGATTCGTTGATTCGGTGATTCGATGATCAACCAATCATCAAATCATCTATTTTTTTTTCGATTCCGTCGTCTGGCGTCCGTCGTCCGTCATCTGATTACGGCTCATTGCGGCTTTTGAGCTCGATGGTGACCGGGCCGTCGTTGATGATTTCCACAATCATCCGGGCCTGGAACTTTCCCGTGGCCACGCGTTCTTCCCCCAGGATTCGTCGCAAGGCGGCCACGTATTCTTCATAGAGCGCTTGGGCCTGCTCCGGCGGCGCCGCCTGGATAAAACTCGGCCGATTGCCCTTGCGCGTATCGGCATGCAGGGTGAACTGGGAAATTACCAGCGCGGAGCCGCCTACCTCCAGAAGCGCGCGGTTCATGCGATCTTGCTCATCCGGAAAAATCCGCAAGGCCGCAGTTTTCTCCGCCAGGTAGCAGGCTTCGGCGGCGGTGTCGTCGCGCTTGACGCCCAGGAACACCACGAAGCCCTGGCCGATCGCGCCAAGCGTTTGGCCCTCCACGGCCACGCTGCCGCGCTGCACGCGCTGAACTAAAGCCTTCATAAGGCGACAGTGCCCTCATCCACAGTCATGCGCTTGCCATGCCTTTCCGGTCTCCACCGCTACTATCTGATTATTACCGGTTGCTGAAAGCGCGCCGCAATGCTCCGCTCAGTCCATCCCAACCGGCGCAAAAACGATTGTGCTTTGAAGCGCGGCATGGGCGCAGACGCAACCCGAGCTGGCTTCGACCATCGTAACGATGCCGCCGGCCGGAATGGTGTTGATCAGGCAACCGGGCCGCATACCGGAAAACACCATGTTGGCTTTGCCGGTCTCGATATCCATCACGATCAGGGATCCAAGACGGTAAAAAAGCAGGCTTGACGAAGCCGACATCTGCCCACAGGCGCCCAAGCCCGGAATCCGCCACGGCTGGTTTCGCTTAAAGCCTGTGCTCAGCACGCTCTCGCCCGTCTTGAGCAGGACTGCGCTCGGCCGGGAGACAAGTCGGTCGCTCACGAGCACGGGGCGCACGAAGTTGCCCAGAGGCCTGTTCCAGAGCGCCGATCCATCCTTCGCTGAAAGCGCCAGGACACGACGCTTGTTCTCATCGCCCTTGGGTTGTCCATAAGCGATGTAGGCGCCATAGAACACGAGGATGTCATGCTTGGCAGCCGCACAGAGGCTTTCGTTCCAGCTTCCGCAATCGGTCAGATCAACATCCCGGGCCCATAGTTCCTTGCCGGTGGCCAAATCCAGCGCCACCGCCGTGCGCTGATAGGCGGCCTCAGCCTTTGGCTTTTCCACCTCGCTGATTTCACCACGCCGTTTCGCCCGGATTTGCTGGACCTGCTCGTCATACGTAAGGACGCGGGGCGCCTTCGCCCCGCCGCGTTGCTCGGCGAAAAATACCCTGCTGCCACTCACCGCCAACGTGCTGTTGCGGAGCACGGCCGCCTTATGGCGCCACTTTAACGCGCCGGTGACAAGATCATAGGCAAACACCTCGTCGCTGAACTGATAGGCCGGCGAGGCGCTACCCAACAGCGTGTCGCCGACGACCGCAACAAAGGCCCATGAACCCGAAGCCCCCTCCGCCCGCGGTGGGAGCGCGAAAGTCCGACGCGTCCCGCCGGTGGCGGCATCGAGTTGCAGGCACTGTTCGTTAACCGCCACAAACAAGCCCGCCGTGGAAGCGGCCAGATTTCCACAATCGGCCAAGACGGTGAGGCGCTTGGCCCCAGGCACCTCGCGCTCCCAGTAGGGCACTCCATTGTAGGCGTCAAAACACATAATGATCGGCCGATCGCCGGGCATGCGCAGGCCCTCGACATACATGCGTCCATTCACAAACAACGGCGCCTGGCTTCGGCGATGCCGCTCCTGCATCTTGTCCGGCCCCGGCTCGCCATACCACAGCACTTCCAAGCGGCCCTTTACCAGAGCGTCGTCCGACGATCCCGTGTTGCCTGCATCCGCGTACTGGTGCGTCCATTCGGCCTCCGACAGACGCCCACGCACGAGCTTGGTCCAGACACCCATTCCAGCCAGCACCACCTGTGTTGCCGTCCCCGCCGATTTCCACGCTGCGTCCGGAATCTTCCCCTCCGCATAGAGCACGCCTCCGCAGGGCTTAACTACCCGCAGGACCTCCCTTGCTGTCGCCGGTCCCTGGAGCAGAGCATTGCCAGCGACCACGACCACGTTCGCAAAATATGATGGACAGGGCAGGCTATTCGTCGTGCCGGGCGGCATCAGATCCACCACCACCTTGACCCCATAAGCGCCGACCGCCGCCAACGCCGTACGCGCCGTCGCCGCCTTGACCGGATCGGTCTCGATCACGTGGATCAGCAGGCCCGTGCGTTTAGCCAGATCTAACGCCAGGCGCGCGCCGCCGCTGCCGATCACCAACCCATAGCCGCGCTTCAAGGCGACATCCTTCGCAATCGCCTCACCCAACGCGGTTGCATTTTGCGACCCCGGGACCGCAGCATCTGCCGGCAACAGTTGCGCGGTTGGCGCCACGCGCGCAGCGGTCGTTCCTCTGCCAAAACAATGGAGGCGTCCGTTATCCATGCTCACCACCAGACGTCCGTTAGCCACGGCCAAGCCCTTGACCACCCCATCCACCCGGGACTGCCAGACCGGCTTGCCCGTCGTGGCGTCCAGAACGACGACTTCGTTCGACCCCCCGGCTACGACGTGCGGACCCGCCACAATGATGACCTGCAGGTTCGAACCGGCGTATCTCCAAGCTATGTCCGCGTCGGAAATCTCGCGCTTCGTCACCGGGTCGTAAGTCTCGCGCTTGATCGCTGTCACCCATGTGCGATCCCGCCACGCACCTTTGCCGCGTGAGGTGCCCAGGCGGAAGAAGCGGTTGCTCGTCGCCACCAACTGGTGCGTCTCGGTCCAAATCGCCACACGCTTGCCATCCGGCTCGACGCCGTAGAGTGAGCCCTGCGTCCCGAAGTAGTAGTGGCCCCCTACCAGCAAGCCGTAGTCGCCGCTGACGACGCCCTTAACCCCCGGCACGTTTTCAGGTGAACCGCGGAAGGCGCCGTCCAAGCGAGCGAAAAACAGTGGCGGCGCGCGCCCGCGCGGCATATAGAGCTGGTCGGCCGAGGCCAACAGGTAGCCCTGCGGAATCAGCGGCGGAACTTGGTTCATCTTAGAAGAACGGGCTGCCTGCCAAAGCATCTGCCCCGTCCTTACATTTAGCGCCATTAGCGTCGTCCCCTGCGCCGGGAAGAGCCCCGCTCCACAATAGGCCACGCCTTCATCCACCAACACATCCGTCCGCACCGGCCAGAGCGACATCAGCCGACCCGCACCCAGAATGCGCGTCTGCCCCGGGATCAACCGCGTGCTCCACACCACCCGCCCGCTCTGCGCTTCAATGCAATATAAAACCCCGTCATCCGAGCCCGCGAAAACACGCCCTTCCGTCACCGTCGGCTTGTTCCCCGACTTGTCCGCCGTAGCACTTGGAGCGAAGGTAGGCGCCAGTCGCACCGGACCATCCGTGAAAATTGTCCACCGGCGCGCTCCCGTGGCGGCATCCAGCGCGTGAATCCCGTTGTCCACGGCCGACCCAAAATAAACCGCGTCACCCGCCAGCGCCACTTGTGTGGCGTCGTCAAACATTAGCTTGGGTCGTTCGCTTAATGGTAAGTCCGGCCAAGCCGGCGTCGGTTCCGCCGGTGGCGCATAAGTCCACAATTTCGCCAGCGGCAAGACCAGTGCCTCGCCCGAGACGCCACTTCGCGCCGGGTCGTGCATGTACATCGGCCAATCTTCGGCGCTGGCCGCGAGCGTCAGCATCATCACCATCTGCATCCAGAGCGTCGTTCTCATGTTATCTAATGCGGGCTATGCCCACAACCCAAATACGTTTCCTCCGCCTGTGGTGGAAATGTAGGAGCCTCGCCCCGCCCGCCTGCATCGCTATGCGAAGCATTGCGGGCAGGTCGAGGCGATCTTATCTCGCTCGGCGGCCTTGCCAGACGAGTCGCGCCAGCGGTGTGGCGCTCCTACAATTTTCCGCCGCAGGCGGATGCCTATGGCATCTTGTTATTTATGACGGTGCCAGGTGTTCAAGGTACTAAGCCTTCCCCAACATTTAGGCATGTCTTGTAAATTTTACCGTAAGGCCTCAGTCTTGAGGGTAGGTTGTGAACCTCAATGCCGTCATTCCCGTCCCGTGTCAAAGCACGGGATAAACTCCAGCGGGAATCCAGCATTGCCTGCCCGGCCACAGGCCAGGGATTTTTCTGGATTCCCGACTCGTGCTTCGTAGCGAAGGCTTACTTCGCAGAGTAGCATCAGGTCGGGAATGACAATTAGCCCACAAGACTGAGGCCTTACATTTTACCGTCAATTCTGCTTGCACGCCGGGATAAAAACACCTATATAAGCCATTTTCAGCGAGATTTCAGCAACACGATTTGAAACAGGATAACAGAAGGACATGGAATCGTGAAAGCCAAAATTAAGGTTGGAATAGTCGGATCAAAATTTGCCGCCGATTTTCACGCCTTCAGCTACCGGCGCAACCCGACGGTGGAAATCGCCGCCGCGGCGGCCATTGACAACCTGGAGCCTTTTTCCAGGAAATGGAATATCCCCCGGAGTTACGCCGACTACCGGGAGATGCTGGCGAAGGAAGAGCTGGACCTGGTTTCGGTCTGCGTGCCCAATTTTCTGCATCATGATGTTGTCCTGGCCGCGGCGCGAGCGGGCAAGCACGTGTTCTGCGAGAAGCCCCTGGCCACGACCATGGCCGATGCCCGCGAAATGGTCGCGGAGTGCCGCAAAGCCGGGGTGCTATTGTTCTATGGCGAGGACTGGGTATTTGCGCCGGCCCTGCGCCGGACCGAAGAAATAATCCGCGAAGGCGCGCTGGGCCGCGTCCTCTACGTCAAAGCCAAGGAATGCCACAATGGCACGCACAGTCCTTACGCCAAGGACAAGCAAAAATGCGGCGGCGGCTGCCTGATTCACCTGGCCATTCACCCCGTGGGCTGGACATTGCACCTGCTGCTCCAGGGCGGCAAAAACCCGGTGGTGGAAGTGTTCGGCAAGTGCAATGGCGGACTGGCGGACAACTACGTGCACAAGAATAACGGCGGCGAGGATTTTGCCCTGGGCATCCTGAAATTCGCCAATGGCGAGCACGCCTTCATTGAGGGCAATTACATCACCGTGGGCGGGATGGACGATAAGGTCGAAATTTACGGGTCGGAAGGCAACCTCAAGGCCGATCTCACCTTTGGCTCGTCTTTAAGCGTCTATAGCCGGCCCGGTTACGGCTACGTCATCGAAAAAACCGATAATACCCTCGGCTGGACCAAGCCGGCGGTGGACGAGTTTCTGAACCTGGGCTATGTTGACGAGCTGGCTTACGCGGTTGATTGCGTGCGGCAGAAGCGCGCGGCGCAATATGGTTGCAGCGGCGAGCTGGGCCTGGCCTGCGTTGAAATTATTACGGCCCTATACCAGTCGAACGAGACGGGCGCGTTAGTGCGCGGCCGGTGGGGCTGAGCCAGGGACAGAAGCACGTTGAGCGTGAACCACGCCAATGGTGGGGCAAGGCGTGGAGGGTGAATCGGATGACGAATGACAAAAGTTAGGACGAGTGTTGTGTCCCGGAAATTCTTTACATTGGTTGCAATGCTGTCATTCCCGCGCAGGCGGGAATCCAGACTAGAAAGACTGGATTCCGGGTCAAGCCCGGAATGACAAACGAAGATCAGGCGAGGCGAGAAGGCACCCTACCCGTTGCGGCGGGCAAGTTCCGACATCATGTTCAGGTTGGGAATGCATAGCCAAAAGTTGGCATGAAAAATAATCCTTCCGCTAAGATTAACGAATTGTTTTCGCTCTCCGGCAAAGTGGCGGCCATTACCGGCGCGGGGGGCGTGCTGTTTGGCGCGGTGGCGCGCGGTCTGGCCGCTCTGGGCGTCAAGGTGGCTGCTCTCGACTTGCGCCTGAATGAAGCCAGCCAAACCGCCAATGACATCACGGCTGAGGGCGGCGAGGCCCTGGCCGCTGAAATTGACGTGCTCAAGCCGGAGAGCGTGACCAGGGCCAAGGACGCTGTGCTGGC
>JACPGN010000285.1 GCA_016182435.1 Lentisphaerota bacterium
TACGATAAGGCACGGCTTTATGACGGCCCTCCTTTGGATCAGGTTGATTTTTATGTTCAAGCATTGACAGCCAATTCGATATTGTCTATTTGTTTCCCCTGCGATTCAGACTGTAGACTTGGAACACACACTATAATCGAACGTTTTTTGGGATGCTAAAAGCATCCCTTTGGGAGTGCGGCGGCTTGACGCCGCTTTCCAAAGCGCTGTCAAGCCAGCGCACTCCAAAAGCGCGCAAGCCCTGTAGTTAAGCGAAGCGCATACTACAGGGCAAGCGCGCAGAAGAACTTTTTTGAAAAACGAATCTACTGTCTGAATCGCTGTTGCTCCTCCAAGTTTAGCTCAATAATACCGCCAGATGCGTAGAACAGAGGAATAAGCATGACCCGCCTTATTGTCCAATGGCTCGACAATGGAATCATGATTCTCGCCGCAATTCTCCTGCTGAGATTCTACTTCAAACCTGGGGTAACGTGGCTGTACAGGAAGAAGTGGGTTGCGGTTGCCGGCGCGTTCATGATTCTCTATAGCGTTGTTGAAATCGGATTGGCCTATCGCGAACTGACCAGGAAGCGCGTCCCGTCGCGCGCTGAGCTGGAAGAAGCGATCCAGGCCAACAACACCCTTGCGCAAGCCGACCTCCTCTATCGCTCCCCGCATGGTTACTCCATCCTCGTGCCCAAAGGGTATGCCTACACGCATTTTACGTCCGGATCGCTTTCCCTGACTGCGACTCGGGATACGAGCGCAATTATTGTTGCGCGCCAGCCATGCCATGATGCCCTGGAGCAGATGGTTGCGGATACCTGTCGCTATCTGCAAAAGAAGAATCCGACCTATGCCTTCTCCGACCAGCAGTCCATCAGAATTGGAGAAATCCCGGCCATCCGTCTGGGCGTTCTGGTTACCAAGGAGGATATCCCGGTTCAGAGTGTTTTCCTGTTCTTCAAGAGGGGCAACGAACTTTTCCAAATAATGTGTACCTGCCCTGCCAGGCAATACGCCCAGGACCGGAAACAATTCGAAGGGATTATCAATTCCCTGACAATTAGGCCCTAAAGACTGATCCAGTTTGCAGGATCATCAGCGCCGTTTGAACTGCACGGAAGTTTCATAAGCCTTGACTTCCTTAAGCCAGGCTTGGGTTGCCGGCACATTGTGCTGTAGGCAGTAATAATTCCACACGGCGCCAAACGGCAGACTCTTCAATTCCTCCAGCAGCGCCAGCCGGGCGGTAAAATCCCCCCGGCGTTCCAGCTCGCGCAATTTCGCACTGGGCTCCAACAGCGCAATGAGCAGCGCCTGCAGCATGGCGCGCGCGCCCAGCACCCAGGCGGCCACCCGGTTGATGCTGGCGTCAAAAAAGTCCAGGCCAATATGAACGCGGCGCAGATAATCGCCGCGCACAATTTCCTCCGCCAGGGCCCGGGTATCATCGCTGAGGATCACGACGTGATCGCTGTCCCAGCGCAGGCCGCGGCTGACGTGCAACAATACCCGCGGCAATTGGCAGAGCACGGCCGAGAGCTTGTCGCTCACCGATTCGGTCGGGTGAAAATGACCGGTATCCAAGCAGAGCAGCTTGCGATGCGCCACGGCGTAAGCCAGGTAGAACTCGTGCGAGCCAACGACATAAGCTTCCGAGCCCAGGCCGAAAAGCTTGCCCTCCAGCGCGTCCAGGTTGTAAGCCGCGTTATACGCCTGCTTGAAAATTTCGTCCAACGAACTCCGCAACAACTCCCTGGGCGTCTTGCGGTCGGCGGGCGTATCCTTGGAGCCATCCGGTATCCAGATATTGGTGATACACGGCGTCTTCAACTCTCGGCCCATGAATGCGCCAATCCGGCGGCAGGCGCGAGCATGGTCAATCCAGAACTCCCGGATCGCGCTTTCAGGATTGGACAAGGTGCGTCCGGATTCGGCTAAGGGATGAGCAAAGAATGTCCCGTTGAAATCCAGCCCCAACTTATGCGCGCGCGCCCAGGCCACCCAGCCGGCGAAATGCTCGGGGCCAAGCTCGTCGCGTTCAGCCCGCTTGCTTCCGGTTTCCGCGTAGATGGCGTGGAGATTAACACGGTGAGAGCCGGGAATGAGGCTTAACGCCTTGGCCAGGTCAGTGCGCAGCTCAGCGGCGGTCCGCGCCCGGCCCGGATAATTGCCGGTTGCCAGCAAACCGCCGCTACTACTGTGGCGCCCTTCAAAGCCGGTCACGTCGTCGCCCTGCCAGCAATGCAACGAGAGGCGGATAGCGGCCAACTGCTTGAGGGCCTTGGCGGGATCAACGCCATATTGGGCATACTGCTGGCGGGCTGATGAATACGCCTTGGCGATCGTCATGGTTGGCTCCGGTTATAGCCTGTTTTTTGACTATATCGCAGCCTCAGATTGCCGCAAGAAAAAAGTTTGTGTCCCCCCCTTGACAAGCGCAGGGGCGCCACCTATGATGAGCGCGTTCTAATGGCGATGTAGCTCAGTTGGTAGAGCGGAGGACTCATAAGCCTTAGGTCCGGGGTTCGACTCCCCGCGTCGCCACCAAAAGTAAAAACCATTAACGCAGCGAACAACAGGAGAAACAGCTTGAGCACCATGTCCGATGTAGCGCCGACCGATAACACCAATCCCGCCAATGTCCATCCTTTGTTAAATATTCTCGTTCAACTACAGGAGCTGGTGCTGGTCCGCTCCGAACAGGATGCGGCCATGACCGACAAGCACCTGACCCAGTTGGACGAATCCATTCAATCATTGCTGGATGGCATGCCGGCGGATGTCCGCTTCCTTTTCCAAAAGATCCAGAAGAAAGACCTGCTGGCCATTGTGCCCATCTCGAACAACGTCTGTTCCGGGTGCGGGTTGACCTTGCCGGTCAGCCTGGTTTATGCCGTGCGCGCCGCCGAAAAACTGCACCAGTGCACCAACTGCGCACGCATTCTCTACTACCCGGAAGTGCGGCCCCGCCGGCTGAGCAAAAAATCCGGCGGGCGCTTCGAGCCGCGCCGTCCGGGCATCGCCCGGTTTTCATCGCCCACCCTGATGCTGCCCAATTTGAAGGCCAGCGAGCGCGACAAGTGCATCGCCGAACTGGCCCGCCTGATGGCCACGGAAGGTTTCGTGGACGACAGCGAGAAGCTGATCAAGGAGGCCCTCAAGCGCGAGGCCATTATCAACACCTCGGTGGATCACGGCCTGGCGTTCCCGCACGTGCGCGGCGTCGAGGGCGGCGGGCTGACCCTGGCCGTGGGCATCAGCCGCAAAGGCATTCGCTGGAACCCGGCCGAGCGGTCGCTTACGCATGTCGTCTTTTTCATCGTCATCCCGACGGCCGCCAGCGTCTTTTATCTGCGCTTGCTTTCCGGCATTGTGCAGACTTTTTCCAGGAAGAATGAGCGCGAGAAATTGATCGCCGGCCAGACGGCCACCGAATTGTGGGCCGCCCTGGTAAAGGCCACGCGCAATACCATCAAGTACAGACCGATTCTTCGCGCAGTTCCTTTTCCAGCCGGCGCAGCTTCTCATCGGTTCCGAAAATCACCATGGTGTCGCCCAGCTCGATAACGTCATCGGCGTTGGGGCTGACAATGGTTTCCTGGGCGCCACCGGGCTGAGGCGCGCGCCGTAAGACCAGAATGGTAACACCGTAGGTCTTGCGGATTTTAGATTCGGACACCGTCTTGCTGACAAATTGCAAGGGCGCCTGAATTTCCAGGACACTGATGCCCTCCGCGACTTCCACGTAGTCCAGCACCGAGGGCGCCACGAGCGTGCGCGCCAGGCGCGCGGCCATATCCTTGTCCGGATAGACCACGCGGTCCGCGCCCACGCGGCTAAGCACCTTGCCGTGCATGTCGCCGGCCGCCTTGGCGATGACGTAGGCAATCTTCATTTCCTTGAGCGCCAGGGTCGTCAGGATGCTGCTTTCCATGTCGGTGCTGACCGCCACGACGGCCATGTCGCAATCGCGGAACCCGGCCGCCTCCAGGGTGCCTTCTTCGGTGGCATCGCCTTCCATCGCTTTGGCCACGATACCGGCCATACGATCCACCACGCCCCGGTCGCGGTCCAGCAGAAGAATTTCGACGCCGCGTTCCGCCAGCGCCTGCGCGAGGTTTGCGCCAAATCGTCCGCCGCCGATAATGCCGATCCGTCTCATGTTTACTCCTCTCTAACCAACGTTCACATCTTCTTGCGGAAAACGCACGAGTTGCCGAGTATCCTGCAAGCCCACGACCAGCGCCATGGTAAGCGGCCCAACCCGGCCAATAAACATGCCCAGGATAATGAGCAGTTTCCCGATGGTCGAAATTCCGGGTAGAATGCCGGTGGTCAACCCTACTGTAGCACAAGCGGAAATAGTTTCAAATAACAAGCGTTCCGCGGTGAATTGCGCTGAAAGCAGCGCTTTTTCCTCGCTCACCAGCAGCAATCCATAAAGCACGCCGATTACCGCCAGGCCCAACAGGAAGATCGTGAGCGCCATGGCCACCAATTGCCCGGACAGAGTCCGACCCCGCAAGGTGGTTTCCCTTTTTCCCCGGATCATGGCCAGGGTTGCAAACAAGAGCACCACGGCGGTGGTGGTCTTGATACCGCCGGCGGCGGAGCCCGGCGAGCCGCCGATGAACATCAACACCATGGTCGCAAAGCGGGTAGCCGCGTGCGTCTGGGCCATGTCCACGACGGCGAACCCCGCCGTGCGCGGCGTAACGGACTGAAACAGCGCGCAAATCAACCGGTCAGAAACATCTAAGGGCGCCAGGGTCGCGTTCCATTCCAGCAGGGCAAATGCCAGCCAGCCGGCCATGATCAGGACAAGGGTGGCCATAACGGTAATTTGGGTATGGAGCGACAAGCGCCCGCGGGTAAGCCGGTTTTCCCGCCAGAACTTGAAGAGCGCACATTCGTTGATCACCAGGTAGCCCAGCCCTCCCAGGATAATCAGCGCGGCAATGGTCAAGATGAAAAACTTATCGCCCCGCAGGGCAATCAGGCTGTCAGCATAGAGCGCAAAGCCGGCATTGCAGAAAGCGCTGATGGCATGGAAGGCACCGTGGTAAAAGGCCCGCCCAGCGGTGAAGCCATGCCCGATGACCAGCCGGCTCATAAGGATCAGCGCGCCTAAGCCTTCCGCTACGAAGGCAAACACAATGGTGCGGTAGAGCAACCGCTTAAGCTGGTTAGCCTCCTCCCTGCCCAGCGCGCTGGTCAGCGTCCGTTCGCTCTGAATACTCAAACGCCGGCCCAATAGAACGAGGCAGGTCGTGGCCAGGGTCATAAACCCCAAGCCGCCCAACTGGAAAAGGAGCAGCAGGACCATCTGGCCAAAATGAGAAAAATAACTTGCCGGATCCACCACCGTATGCCCAGTAACACACATGGCGCTGGTAGCCATGAACAGCGCCGTGAGCGGAGGCGTCCACTGCCCGGACTGGCTGGCCAGCGGCAGCATCAGCAGAACAGTCCCCAGGATAATCGGCGCTGCCACGGCCTTGATAATAAACCACTGCGGCGACTTTATTTTTTCTTGATTATTCATGCGTGTGATCCATACTATTCCCGCTTGGAGCCTGACATTCAAGTACCAAGTGAACGCCTTGGCCAATATCCGCATTGTTCTCGCCCGCCCGATCTACGGCGGAAATATCGGCTCGGTTTGCCGGGCAATGGCTAACATGGGGCTCTCCGACCTGGCCCTGGCCGGGGCCGGCGCCTTTGACCAGGTGGAAGCCCGCAAGATGGCCTGCTGGGCCACCGCAATCCTGGAATCCTCCCGGCAGGTTGTCACCCTATCCGATGCGCTGGCCGATTGCGCCCTGGTGTTCGGCGCTACCGCGCGGCTGGGGCTTTATCGTCAGCACACGCGCTCTCCCCGGGAATGGGCTTCCGCCATTCTGGCGGCCGCCCAAGCTGGTCGCGTCGCCTTGCTCTTCGGGCCGGAAGATGACGGCCTGAGCAACGAGGAATTGACCCAATGCCATCACCTGATCCGGATCCCGTCGTCGCCGGAATATCCCGCGCTCAACCTGGCCCAGGCGGTCATGATTTGCGCGTATGAGCTTTACACGGTCAGCGGCGCCTTTGAACCCTTACCGGAAAAGTCGCCGCTGGCCTCGAGTCGCATGAAGGAGCGGCTGTTTGCCATGTGGGAAGAGCTGCTCCTGGAAATCGGGTTCATGGAGCCGGATAAGGCCCAGCATATGATGCTGGGCTTGCGCCGTATTTTTGCGCGGGGCGCCTTGAGTGAAGATGATGTCCGCATCCTGATGGGTATTGCCCGGCAAACCCGCTGGTATAGCGACCAGGCGCGGGCAACACCGCCCGGCTGAAAGCACGGTTTTCCTAATTGCGCCGGACTGGCTGGTTTGCTAATTTTAAGCCTCGTCAGGCTAATTGCCCTGATTAAATCTCGAGGAGAATATCCTACTTAAGACACGCATCGGGATCCTGGGCGGCTCCTTCAATCCGGTCCACCTGGGCCACTTAATCCTGGCGCAGGACGCCTGAGAAACCTTCGATCTGGCCAAGGTTCTCTTCGTTCC
>JACPGN010000286.1 GCA_016182435.1 Lentisphaerota bacterium
AGGCCGCGCGATAAAGTTGTCCTGGAAATATGGCAACTACTCAGCGTAGTTGGGTTCACAGTTCACAGTTCACGGTTGGATGATTTGCGTTCTTCATATTGGTTCTTAGGTTCAGCGGAACGGTTGCATGTAGCCGCGGGCGTGAGCCTGTGGCCGCCAAAGGAATCCACGCCCCCGCGCCACGCGGGGCAAGCCTCACGTTTACCACGCTTTTAGCGTGGGGCGCGGCTACCCGGATTAACTTTTAACTGTGAACCGTGAACTGTGACCTTGAGTAGCCATTACCGGCCACAGCATTTCTTGAATTTCTTGCCGCTGCCGCAGGGGCCGGGCGCGTTGCGGCCAACCTTGGCGACTTCCCGGCGAACGGTGACCGCTTCGCCGCTAATCCCCTGATCTCCGCCGGGTGTCGCCTGATCCCTACCCGAAGGCTGACCTGCCTGCCGGGGCGGCGCAGGCAGGCGGACGCCGAGAGCCGCCACTTCATTATGAACCAGGCGCACCGGCATGGCGGCCATCAGGCGCTCATAGCCCTTGAGCGAGGTTGTGGAACGGAAAATCCGGGTGACCACCTCGCTCTTAATCGTGTCCATGAGCGAGGAAAACATGGTGAAGGCCTCGCGCTTGTATTCCACGAGCGGGTCCTGCTGGCCGTAGGCCCGCAGGCCCACGCTCTGGCGCAGGTAATCCATGGCCCGCAGGTAATCCTGCCAGTGCGTATCAATCGCCTGCAACAGAATGAAACGTTCCAGACCGGGTAACGCGGCCGGATCCTCAATCTGGACCTTCAACTCGTAGGCGCGCTGGACGCGCTCAAACACTTTCTCCGCGGCCGTTTCGGCATCCAGAGCGGCGTCCACCAACTCTTCCCGCTTAAAGCCAACCGGGAAGGTGGCATTGACCCACATGACGAAATTATCTTTGAGTTCGACCTTGCCGTCGCCGAACGCTTCCTGGGCCTGGGCTTCAATGGCCTCGGCCACGAGATCGTAAAGCTGCTCGCGGAGGAGCTCGTTTTTTACAATGTCGCCGCGAAACCCGTAAATGATTTCGCGCTGCTTGTTCATGACGTCGTCGTATTCCAAGGTGCGGCGGCGAATGGAATAGTTGTGCTGCTCCACGCGCCGCTGGGCCGTCTCGATCGAGCGGTTCAACCAGGGGTGCTCCAGTTGCTGGCCTTCTTCAATCCCCAGGCGGCCCATAATGCCGGAAATACGGTCCGAGCCGAAGAGGCGCATCAAGTCATCCTCCAGGGAAACATAGAACCGGGAGGAGCCGGGATCGCCCTGGCGCGCGCAGCGTCCGCGCAACTGGCGGTCAATGCGGCGCGCTTCATGCCGTTCCGAGCCGATCACGTGCAAGCCGCAAGGTTTTTGCAGCAAGCGCGCGCGCAGCGATTCGCCATCCACCCGGTCCTGGAGGGTGAGCTTGCTTTCGATCAGCTCTTTGGGCAAATCCACGACGCCCAAGCCCAGTTTGATGTCCGTGCCTCTCCCGGCCATGTTGGTGGCAATGGTCACGGCGCCGGAGTGGCCGGCGCGCATGACAATCTCGGCTTCGCTCTCGTGATTTTTGGCGTTGAGCACGTTGTGCGGAATTCCTTCGCGCTTAAGCATGCGGCTCAGCAATTCCGAGGTTTCCACGGCAATCGTGCCCACCAGCACCGGTTGGCCGCGCTGATGGCAGTCGGCGATTTCAGCGACGATGGCGTTGAATTTCTCGCGGCGCGTGCGATAGATCAGGTCGTTGGCGTCCACCCGCCGCACCGGCCGGTTGGTGGGAATCACGATAACATCCAGGTGGTAAATGTCGCGGAACTCATTGGCTTCCGTTTCGGCCGTGCCGGTCATGCCGGCTAACTTCTGGTAAAGTCGGAAATAGTTCTGGATGGTGATCGTCGCCAAGGTCTGCGTCTCGCGCTCGATGGCCACGCCCTCCTTGGCTTCGATGGCCTGGTGCAGACCGTCGCTCCAGCGGCGTCCGGGCAGAATCCGGCCGGTGAACTCATCAACGATCAGGACCTGGTTGTTCTGTACCACGTATTCCACGTCCTTTTCGTAGAGACAGTAAGCGCGGATCAACTGGTCCACGTTATGGATGCGCTCGCTCTTCTCGGCAAAAGTGTTCTGAATCTCCTGCTTGCGCGCTAACTTTTCCTGCGGCGCGAGCGTTTCCTGGCCATCAATAACGGCCATTTGCGAAACCAGGTCGGGCATGACATAAGCATCGGGGTCGGCCGGGTTCATGGCCGCGCAGCCTTTTTCGGTCAAGGTGGCGTCATGCGAGCGCTCGTCAATGGTGAAGAACAGTTCCTCGCGCAGCGCGCGCGAGCGTTCCTTATTCATATCAATCAGGAACGTGTTTTCGGCCTGCTCCAGCAGCTTGCGGTTAGCCGTTTCCTCAAGCAGATGCAGTAGTTGCTTATGCTTGGGCATGCCGTGCCGAACCTGATAGAGCCGCGCTTTGGTTTTCTCGATGTCGCTTTTAGCCAGACTGTCCCGGGCTTCCTGAATCAGGGTATTGCACAGGTCGCGCTGTTGGCGCACCAGGCGGTCAACCAATGGGGTCATGGCCCCGTACTGGTGAGTCGAGGTCGGCGCCGGCCCCGAAATGATCAGCGGCGTGCGGGCTTCGTCAATCAGGATGCTGTCAATTTCATCCACGATCGCGTAAAAATGCTCGCGCTGCACCACGTCCACCCTGGCGAAGGCCATGCCGTTATCGCGCAGGTAATCGAAACCGAACTCGCTGTTCGTGCCGTAGGTGATGTCGCAGGCGTATTGCGCGCGGCGCTCCGCCTGGTTCATCTGGTTCTGGATGCAGCCGACGGATAGCCCCAGGTATTTGAAGACCGGGCCCATCCATTGCGAATCGCGGCGCGCCAGGTAATCATTGACCGTCACCAGGTGGACGTTGCGGCCGGTAAGGGCGTTGAGGTAGAGCGGCATGGTGGCCACCAGGGTTTTGCCTTCGCCGGTGGCCATTTCGGC
>JACPGN010000044.1 GCA_016182435.1 Lentisphaerota bacterium
ATTCCCGTTGGGCACGAGCAGGATATCCCGACTGGCCAGCAAGGCGCCCTGCGGCATACCCCCAGCGGTATCGTTGCACCAGAGCACCTTGCCGGTGTCCGCCGCGAGGGCATAGACGAAAATCCCTTCCGCCGGCCACATGCCCGCCACGGCATACACCACGCCGTCAGCCACCAGGACGCCGGTGCGCACCGGCCAGCGCGAGATCATCCGATGATTGCCGATGAAACGCTCGTCAGCCGGCGCCGCCCGAAATTTCCAGACCGGTTTCCCCGAGCCGGCATCCAGACAATAGACAAAACCGTCATCAGAACCAAAATAAACCTTGCCGTTCGCAATTTGAGGGGCGAGACGAACTGGCCCGCCGGCGATGAAACGCCATTTTTCCAGGCCGGTCTTGACATCCAGGGCGCGCACGGTGTCGTCCGCCGACGAACCGAAACACACGATGCCCCCCGCGATCGCGAGCGCGGGCGCGTAATCGAAATCCATCCGGTTGAGAAGCCTGAACGGATCCGGCCAGGCGGGAGCGGGTGGTTGCGGGCAGATGTATGTCCAGGCCGGCGCCAAAGGAAAAGACAATGATTCTTCCGTCACGGCGCTGCGGCGCGCGTCGTGCCGATACATGGGCCAATCCGCGCCGGACACGAGGTGAACCCATAGAAGCCCTGCCAGCACGACATGAAAACAGCGTGAGCGCGGCACCCTTATCGTGTTGACCGGTCCCATTGAATATGACCGATCCTGTTGCATGCTTTTCTGACTACTAACGTAGCTGTAGGCCGCCATATATATGGCGGCTCTTGGCGCCCGCATGCTATGCGGGCCTACAAACCAAAACAGATCGAGTGATGCCGGTCGAGCTTTTGCGCCACCACCCAGGCCAGCCATTCCCAGAAGCGGAAGCGCTGATATTCGGCGACGTCCAACCCGGAGGAGCCGGCATCGCGTATATCCCGAATACCGTGGGCGCCCGGCTGGGCCAGTTTCTTGTGGTCGTCCGTCGCCGTGCCGGCGTCCCAATGCGCCAGGACTTCCGCGAACGCCTCGCCGTCGGCTTCCGAACCCAGCACGGGGCCGAGCGTCTTGCGGCCGAACGCGCGCAGGTTGTCCTCCGGCCAATGCGTGAAATGCGAGAAGGCCAGGTAATTGAGCGCGTTGGGAATGTTGCGCGCGGTCACCTCGCCCACAATGCTGACGCCCTCCAATCCCGAGCGATAGGACCGCAGGCAGGCTTCCTTGATCGTGCTCACGATGCACTGATAGCGGTTGCTCCGCCATTGGCTGCCTTGATGAATAAAACCCACGTTGCGCGGCGCGGGCGCTTTCAGATCGGCCGGCCAGTTGGGATTGGCGAACGCCGCCGTCGGCGCGCCGTCGTCGAGATAAGCGGTCAGCGGCAACGGTTCCGCCAACAGCATGCCGGTCAAGGTCCATTGGCAGAGGCTTTGCTCCGGCAGGAGTTTCAGCATGGCCGGCGGCCGCTGGCCTATGCCGGTGTTCGGCGCCAGGGTATCGGTGTATTGAAAACCCGTATAGGTCGCATAAATGCCCAACGTGTCGGCCAGCCGCTCGCCGATGGCGGTCAAGGCCTGCCGGTAAGACAGGCCCTGGTGAAAAAACACTTCCGGGTCGTCGGCCGGCCATTCCTTGCGCATTGCCTGCACCAACGGATGCGCATCCGTCAAAAAATCGCCGTTTTCGAGATTGAGGCCGCCGATCTCGAATTCGCGATACAGCCAGGCCACCGCTTCGCGCAGCCATTCCCGGTAAGCCGGATGCGCCAGGCACGCGCCATGCTCGCCATTGATTGTCATCGGGCGTCCGTCTTTGCCCAACATGCGGGCCTCGGTGTATTTTTTCAGAAACGTCGTCAGGCTGTAAGGGTGCTCGCCCTCGTAATACGCGCCGCCATACCAGGTGGTGCCGAAGCCGGGCATAATGGCCACGCCTTTGGACGCGGCATAGGCGGCTACTTTCTTGGCCGCTTCAACACCGCCGTGCGCGTCCCGCAGAAAACCCCAGATGACAATGCCCTTGATGCCGAGCCACGCCGCCAAATCGGTCAAACGCCGGTAATCCTCCACAAAGGTTTCCGACGCTTTGAAGTAGGGGTTGTTACAACCGCCGGTCTGAATGCCCGGATCGTCAAGCACCCAATTGCAACTGTGATCCCACGTCCAAAAATAGGACGACGGCAGCGCCGGCTTGCGGGGGCGCTCCAGCTTCCAAGTGTAATAGAGACTCGGCAGCGCTCGTTTGCGCGCATGCTGTTTCGAGGTCATCTTTGTGCTCCTTTCCAACGCGGCGGCACGACCCAAGTTTGCCTTCTCGACTCGTCAGTTACAAGTTCTGAATCGTAGGAGGCTATATCGCCTTTCACTACCGCGCAAGCGTTTTTCGTTCGAAGTTGTAATGCAGTCTTGAGGGGCAAGGGCGCGTTCGTCCAGCCTTCGTAGTCCGGCCTTCGCAGCCAGGAGCTTTGCTCCGGCGGAGTAGGCCCATAGGCTTTGCCTGCCCGAGCTCGGTCAGGGCTCCGGCGGAGTAGGCCCGAACGCGCCGCGGCCGGTCCCGCCGAGGCGGGACCGGCACCGCCCTGTGGCGGCGAGCCGTCCCTACCAAAGGATTATGCTGCGTTATTTATGACACTCTGTATAGCTGCTTATTACCTGAACCTTGCTTCCCAATCAAGAAGGTTTTCACTTCCCCATATTTTTCAAGCTATATTTTTACAGCACAAAAAATAAATTGACAACCGTGAATCAGCACTTTAATCTATGTCAAAAACTGTCCAAACAATGGGGTAAGGCATCTGGCTTAAACATGGACGCCATGGATCTAAAGCGCTACAGGATTGCTATTGGGGTGCTGGTATTGTTTGCGCTTAACCAGGTCCCAATCTCTTGGAGAGTCGGGGAAGCTGGCGCGGCTACGGTTACCTGGCTGACGCCCGGTCCCAACACCAACGACTGGTTCACGCCGACCAACTGGAGCGGGGGCGTCGCGCCGACTAATGGCGACGACGTTGTTATCACCAATATCGGCGCTAGTGTTTCCCTGACCAATTCGACCTTCCCGTTGGGTTCGCTGACCATCAGCAACGCGACGCTGTCGTTCTCCAACTGGGACACGACGCTCTACGCCACCAACGTAACCATCCTGCGTGGCGGCACCCAGACCTGCTGTGGTCCCTTCACCAACACCGCCATGTCCAACCGGGTCAGTATAAATTGCACCACGCTTTTCATTGCCACGGGAGCTTCCATCAACGTCAAGGGCAAAGGCTTCTCCGGCGGCATCAACACCACTAACACCAGTTGGAGAACCGGCCACGGTCCGGGCGGCGGAACTATCGTGCAGATGGGCGGAGGCTATGGTGGCGCGGGCTCGCAATACGGCGGTGTCAACGGCCTCATCACCACCCTGGTTTATGGTTCCGCCACGGCCCCGCTGGATCCCGGCAGCGGCGGTGCCTCTTACCTCTACACGAACACGACGGCAGGGAGCGGCGGCGGCGCCGTGTTTATTATTGCCACACAGGTGGTCGTTAACGGCAGCATCAATGCCGACTTCGGTCCCCCCGTCGTTACCGGGCCGGGCGGCAGCACTACCTACGCCGCTGGTGGCTCCGGCGGCGGTATTTACATCATTTGTTCGACCATCACCGGCACCAACGGCACGATCACCGCATTAGGCGGCGGCGGCATATCCATCCTCACTGGCGGCGGCGGCGGCGGACGGATTGCGGTCCTGTATGATCCGGCGGCGCAAAGCAGTGTGCCGGTGCCCTCGATTAGTTTTTCGGTGAAACAGGGTTCGGCAGGTGACACGCAAACCAGCAACTATGGCGACATAGGCACGCTGTACTTTCCTGATAATTACTTTTTATCGCCGACCAATCTTTTCACCGGCCAGTGGCTGGCGCCCGGGTTCACCAACTGGTCCGTGGCCGACCTACTGGTCAGCAACGTCTGGATTCGCATGCCCGGCGCGGGGTTCCGCCTGACGGTTACCAATACGCTTTCCGTCATCGGCATAAATTACGCGCAATACAGGCTGGAATTGACCAACGCCGCCGCGGTCAATTGCGGTCAGCTCCGGCTAAACGGCAGTTCGTTAACTTTGAATGGCGCTACGGGGCTTTTTCCCTCCGATTTTGCTCCGCACAACACCGGGCTGACTCTGAGTTGCTCGGGCGATCTGGTTCTGACGAACAGCAGCCGGCTCTATATTTCCAGCGGGCTTACCAATGCCGACGCGCCCGGCTATGGCAGTCTGGTCACTATCAGCAACGACGTTCGAATCTACACCAACTGCTGGATTTACCCGGCCGCGCATGCCACCAACGGGACGCCAACCTTAGTCCGGATGCGCAACTTGACGATTTATGGCGGCGGCGGTTTCAACGCCGATTCCTTGGGTTATGGCTACGGCGGCGTTCCGGGCACCTCGAACCCGGGTTATGGACCGGGAACCGCCTTATACAGCGGCGGCGCCGGCTATGGCGGCGCCGGCACGAATGGATATTTTAATCCGGGCGGCCCGACCTATGGCTTATCCAACGCGCCATTGGATCCGGGCAGCAGTGCGCGGGCCGGCAGCGACAGCACTAGCTCGGGAATGGGCGGGGCCGGAGGCGGCAGTGTGCAAATCCGCGCCACGGAGACAGTCACCATCCAGGGCACGATCACGGCCAATGGCAGACCGGGCGGCGGCACATGGTATGGGGGCGGCGGCGCCGGCGGCGGTATCTACATTACCTGCCGCACGTTCGTCGGAGCTACCAACGGTATCTTGCGGGCTAACGGCGGCCAGGGCAATAATACGATCGGCAAAGGCGGGAGCGGGGGTGGCGGCCGGATTGCCGTCTGGCGTATGTACGATCAGTCCACGGGAACCATCTCAAATTATGTGGATGGCGGCGCCGCCGCCTACGGTGGTTTTATTGGTTCGCCCGGCACGATTGTGTGGGGCTGGATCCCCGTACCCGGCACAATTACGACCTTTCGCTAAGGATTAGTGAGCAGATGGCGCCGGGCGATGCCCGGACTGAGTAATTACTCCCAATAATCTCATCTTCACATGAAAGACCATCGGTCAATCTATGTGAAGGAAATCGGGGCGCTGGCGCGCTTCCTGCACCAGCGGTCGTTTCGCGACCTGTGGACCCAGCCGGATCGCGCAGGCGAATGGTGCGGTCGGCCGGTCCCGGAACTTGCCTTCCTGTTCGCGGTGCTGCACCGCTTTACCCGTCGGGCGGAGTGCCTGACCTTGGCCCGGCAATACCTCCTGAAAATCGTTCGGAGTGCGCATTTCTCCGCCCTCTTTATGTTCGAGGCCTACACCCTGCTCAAGGAGAAATTGTCCGCTGCCGAGCGCGCGGAGTTCGCCCGGCGCCGGATTGCGGACGCCCGGGAGGCGCTGAGCCGCTATGCGCCGGGCGACCCGCGCGCGCTCTATACCCAGCCGACATTGCACAACCACACGCTTTGCGCCTGCGTGATGGCCGATCTGGCGCGCCGGC
>JACPGN010000045.1 GCA_016182435.1 Lentisphaerota bacterium
CGCCGGGCGGCCGTCAACAATCAGTGTTATCCCTGGCCGACGCTCGGGCAGGCCGTGCCATCCGTGGTTAAATATTCCGCCGCAGGCGGATGCCCGTGGCATCTTGTTTTTCATGGCAGTTCCTCGTGATTGAGGTACTAACCCAAGCTGCCCTTCGGCAACTAACGCCAACCCTTGCTTCCCGTCAAATACTCAAACCTGCTTCTTTATCCTGGCCATAAAGGCCGCCACGGCCGGAGTATCGCTCTCGTCCGGCGCCCAGGGCGCCGGCTCGGTTTCTGGGCGCACGAACGGGCCGCTGGTTACTTCGTGAAATATCAGCACGCCGGATGTAATGACCAACGAGTGAAAAAGCGGTTCCGAGAGCCGGTAATAAAAAATGCGTCCGGAAGCATAGTCGCCCACGGGAATGATCTGCTGAATGTCGCCAAGGTCGCTGAACAGGATGATCTCCGCCGTTCCTTCAATGATGTGAAACGACTCGGACTTTCCCAGATGCCGGTGGGGCCGCACATACGTCTCCGCCGTATGCACAATCAGCATCTCATGGACCTTGCTTTCCAGCGAGGGATGCGCGCACAAGCGCATGCGTCCGCGCGCGTTCTTGAGCGTCCGGGCGCGCAGCTCGGCCACGTCCGCGCGATTGACCGTAATGACCGCCCCGGCGGCCATCAGGACTTCGGAATTATATTCGGTTGTTTTCATGTTTTTGTATCGGCATTTATTCTTCTCTTACCTCAAAGCATGCTTACTGGCGGGAAAAATGGAAGCAAACCGGCCGCCCTGCTGAATGAAGGCCTGCTGGCGCTCAATTACTTTATCTTCGCTCTCCGGGCTTAAGCTCAACAGACACAGCGTGATTCGGCGCTTGAGCAATTCTTCCGAGCCGCAGATCGGCAAGGCCGAGCCCGGCATAAATAAGCCCTTCTTGCGGGGATGATCATCCACCACGCATTCCACCAGTTCCTTCAGCTCCAGGAAATTGATGAAGGCGCAGGCCAGATGCCCCGCGCCAAAAACAGCGATGCGCCCGCCCTGAGCGCGATGGGCGGTCAGCAGATTGCGGATTCGCGCGCGCGCGCCTGGAAAAGCCTGGGCAAATGCCCCGGCGCGTTCAAGCTCTGCGGCCAAGGCCGGTAATTCCGGGACCTGGCCGCGTTCACACTCGGTTTCCACTGGCGGAAAACGGGCAATCGCCACCAGCGAATTTTCAAAGGGATAAGGGAAACATTCCAGACGCAGGAGTTCAAGGCCGACCCAGCTAAGCCCGGCCCTGAACGTCACGGGAGTAAAATACATTTGATGCTCCTCCCAGAGCGTAGTGTAATCGCCGTTGGCCAGCGCCCGGGAGCAATCCGGCGACTCCAGCACCAGGTAGCCCCCGGGATCCCGCTGGCCCAGCCCGCAGTCGCTACGCGCCAGCGTTGCGGGCGGGGAGCGGGACAAGTTCAGAAGTTGGCGCACGGCCGTAATCGTCCGGCGCGGCTGCAAGGCGTGTTCCCAGACATGCCGCATAATGAGGAGATCCGCCGGAGGATGATGGCGCAAAATGATTTCGGCTTGCTCCGGCGTCAGACGGTCCTGAAGCGTTTCAATTCCGGCTCTTTTTTCGACAATGCCGGCGTCAACTTCCGGGCTCACCCGCCAGGAATTCGTAAAACCCCGTTCGCGCAGGCGCCGCAAAATACTGTCGTCCTTGAAACTGATGCCGGCGATCACAGATTGCGGCGTTAAGCCCGGCAGCGCCGCGAGAATATCCGCCAATTTATCCAGGTGCCCTTCCGGCTCGGAATAGGTAATCCATTCATAAGGAGACATCAGTTCCTTAGCCGGCACGGGGTTGAGGAGCTGGAGCAGTCCGCAGCCGCCGCATTGGCCCGCCACCAGGTCATGCCGGTACTGGGCGGCAAGCGGATCGGTCAGAAACCGGTTGCACACCGGTTGACGCTTAAATTCCAACAGGCTTCGGACCGCTTGACTGCGGCAGAGGTAACAGCGATTCATCATTGTGTTTTCACTGGCTTTTCATGCCGCGAAACGGCCAACAGACTTTCGCGGCGGGTCATGGTCAGGCAATACCAGATATTAAGATGGTGGCAAGCGAAAACGGCTGTTAGCGCGGGCAGGCGAATATCTGTTCTAAGGTTGTGTCCGAGGAGGACACAGGCAAAGACGGTGGAGTGGGTGAAAACCAAAGTATCAACAATTGGATCGGTTCAAGGAGGTTTCGTTTGGACAGCGTTAGCCATGAACCATCAGCCATTCCCGATCAGCGCGTTTACGTGCAAAGCAGGGCATTGGCGCGCATTGGCGGGCATTGGCGGGCATTGGCGAGAATACGCATGGGGCGTGGCGCGCATTGGCGGGCATTGGCGAGCACTGACCAGAACCGGCGAGCAAGAGCTTTGCCCCACTATGACCGATCCGGACTGATCAGGAAATAGCGCACGCCCTTGCCCTCGCCCTCCCGCCGGATCAGCCCCTGGGCCTCGAGACCAGCCAGTAACCGATTGGCGCTGCGCTCCGAAATACCAAGCTTTTCCTCAATATGCTTCCGTGAGCACCAGCCCTGTTCCCGGATCAGAGCCAGCACCACCTCGGTCAGGTCCGCTGGCGTCGCGGAGCGGCTCTGATACACGTATTTGGAGGCGCGGGACCCGAAGAAGATGCCAAGCACCTGCAGGATCACTGCGGAAAGATCCTCGGGCAACCGGTACTCGGGACGGAAACTCCGGGCTGTGAACACTACCAGAAAAAACACCAACCAGAGATATACAAACACCGCCCCCTTGCGCGACGGCTCCTGGTTGCCGGCCCAGCGGCGGATCTCCTTATCCGCCGCGTAA
>JACPGN010000046.1 GCA_016182435.1 Lentisphaerota bacterium
CCCCCCCCTGTTTTTCGACGATTTTTCCTTGACAGCCGGAGGTAAAACGGGCTATTTTGAGGTCAAATTCAAGGGATTTTTTCTTTAAAAAAGTTCTCTGCAAATGGCTAAATAGATACGTTTGTAGCCGGGGGCGTTGACCCCGGACCGGCCTCAGCGAGGCCGGCTACAATTAAAAAGTCGCCCCGCTCTGTGGGGCCTAATTTATGCCGGAAATGAACGGAATATGAAGCTGACTCAACAAAGTCCGCCGCGGCTCTCCAGTTTTTTAGGGCGGAGCGCGGAGCGAGTTGTCCGTCGTCTGATGTCTGTCGTCTGGCGTCTGTCCTCCTTAGCCGGCTTTTGTATTCTTCTCAATGCCTCCGCGGCCGAGCCCGAAGGCACGGTCTGGAGCAAATACAACAACGTTATCCCGACGCCCACGAATACGGTCTCGACCGATGGCCGCATTCCCTTGGGCGCCTCCGGCAAAGGCGATCAAACTCATGCTCGGGGCCCAGCCGTGATTCTGGATGGGGACACTTACAAAATGTGGTACTCGGGCTATTCCGGGGCTTATCGCATTTATTACGCGACCTCACCGGACGGGCTTACCTGGACCAAATATGACAATAATATTCCCGTGGACTCGGACGGAAGCTCCACCAACGGAAAAATTCCCCTCGGCACCTCCGGCAAAGGCGATGTTGCTCGGGCTTACTCTTCAGCCGTGATTAAGGATGAGACCACTTACAAAATGTGGTACTCCGGATATGCTTCGGCTAAATTTTGTATTTATTACGCGACCTCGTCAAACGGCTTAGACTGGACCAAATATGACAATACTACTTCGGCCCCTTCGGACACGATTTCGACCAATGGCCGTATTCCCGTCGGTACCACCGGCAAAGGCGATGCCGATAGGGTCTACGCGGCAGCCGTCATTAAGGACGGGAGCACTTTCAAAATGTGGTACACCGGATATGATGGGGCTGCTCATCGTATTTATTACGCGACCTCGTCAAATGGTTTAGACTGGACCAAATATGACAATACCATTCCGGCCAACTCGGATGGCAGCTCCACCAACGGCAAAATCCCGCTGGGCACCGCCGGCAAAGGCGATGACTATTATACCGGATGGCCATTCGTAATTAAGGAAGGAAACACTTACAAAATGTGGTACGGGGGACATGATGGATTTACCCAGCGTATTTATTACGCGACCTCGTCAAACGGGTTGGAGTGGACCAAATATAATAACACCATACCAAGTGATTCAGACACGAACTCGACCGCCGGCCGCATTCCCGCGGGCGCCGCCGGCAAAGGCGATGTAGGTCATGCTGCCGCCTTAGCGGTGATTAAGGTCGGGTACACTTACTACGCGTGGTATGATGGCTATTCTACTTCCTACCGGATTTATCATGCCAGGATCCTGCCGCCGGCCGGCACGATTTTGATATTCCATTGAGTAGTTACGTTTATCCAAGCTCCTTAATCCATTGCGCCGGAGTGACTATTCTTGCTTTTAAGTCTTTCACGGCCACAAAGTTCATTATTACCCAATTCAGGTAATAATTACGGATAGTCATGGGCTTTATTGGCGGGATGTGCCTGTCAAGAGCGCCGTTGGACGGTGAAAAGTGCCGGTCAAAAGTACCGAAAATCGGAATGGATACCAGAAGATGTGCCGTTATTTCTTATTACATGCCAAAAACAATAGGTTGTTATTGACTTAACCATAAAATAAATACATGTGTTCATGCAGGGCAAGAAACTGAGCCTGGCCGTGTGGCTGGACACGAATCCACCTTCGGCACAGGACATGCGTGTGCGTACCACAACGGGCGAAGAGGCAAACTACCGGCTTCTGTCATTTCCGCTTTACATGACCGAATCTGTTCCGGCCGGAATTGACCGCTGCACATGTTCGTGAGTTTCGGCCTTCGTTCTGAGCACTAAGCCAATCGGCTATTTTCAGGAGAAACATTGTGACGCGCAAGGAACGATTTCTGGCGGCGTGGCAATTGCGGCCGACCGATCGGGCGCCGCTGTTCGACTTCACTGCACGACGGCATTCCCATTCCCCACATTATTGAGATGTTCCGCGTCGGCGGGGAATACGGCCGGGCGTTTTGTCGCGACAGAGCGTCTGAACATTTATCCTGTCTTGGTGGGATCGAACGCTGAACCGTGAACCGTTGAACCGTGAACCATGCCTAACCGGAACCCATACGCCATGAATACCACACGTCAGACCGTCTCTCATGCCATAGGCAGACCCGCCTATGGCGGGAACGCTCGCGCGGACGCGCGGGGCGCCAAGCCGGTCTTCCCATCCACGCCGCGGATTCCCTGGCCGCCCACCGATGGGGCGACGGAACGGGAACTGGTTCGGATTTACCGCAGCCGCAAGTGGTCGTTCAACGGACCGGTCGAACAGGAGTTCTGCCGGCAATTCGCCAGGTTCCACACCGCCCGGCACGCGGTGATGATGGCGAACGGCACGGTCACCTTGGAAGGCGCCCTCCATGCGCTGGGGATCGGCCGGGGCGACGAGGTCATTGTGCCCGCCCTGACGTGGATGGCGACGGCCATGGCCGCGATCTACGTCGGCGCCAAGCCCGTGTTCGTTGACATCGAACCGGACACCCTGTGTATTGATCCCGAGCAGGCGCGCTCCGCGATCACGCCGCGGACCAGGGCCATCATTCCCGTCCATCTCTATGGCGGCATGGCGGACATGGATCGGCTGCTGGCATTGGCCCGGCGATATCGCCTCAAGGTGATCGAAGATTGCGCGCATGCCCACGGCGGGTTCTGGGGCAAGCGCGGACTGGGCAGTCTCGGCGACATTGGCTCATTCAGTTTCCAGGAGAGCAAAACGATGGCGGCCGGCGAGGGTGGCGCGATCCTGACCAATGACGCGAAACTGGCGGATCGCCTCTATCGCTTCAAGCATATCGGCTACCAGGCGGGTGGCGCGCAAGGCCGGGCGTCGCGGGGCCCGCCGCAGGGCCTGCTGTGTCATAATTACCGCGGCACGGAAATGCAGGCCGCGATCCTGCTCGGACAGCTCCGGACGCTCAAGACCATGACTCGCCGGCGCGACCAGGCCGCGGAATTCCTCCGCCGTAAATTGGAGCGCATTCCGGGGGTCGCCGTGCAGGCCCGCGGCCGCAAGGCCGACCCACAGGGCTATTATGCCTACGTCATCCTGGTGGATCCGGCGTTCTTTGGGGGCGCCTCGCTCAAGCGGATCATGCACGCCGTTCGCCGGGAAGGATTGAATGTGGGAGGCACGTACGGTTCCGTGTACCGGCATATTCTCTGGAACCTTCCGCCATCGGCTTACCGCATTCATGGCGGCTACCGCGACGCTAAGGGACCGGCCTGCCGGGTGACCGAGGAAATCTGCGGGAAGCGGGCTCTATGTCTGACCCACACGGTGCTCGACTGGCCGCGCGGCGCCCTGGCGCGCGTGGCCGAGGTGTTCGCCAAGGTGCAGAGCGGGTTTTGCCCGCAACAAAAACATCGAACATCGAACGTCGAATGAAGGATTCACGGTTGTCTTTTCGTTGACGGAGGGAGGGGCAAGGATGAAAAGAGCCGCTAAGTGGAAGCATAGGAATTTTACGCCTGAGGCGGATCCCTGGCCGAGCTCCCTGGCCGAGCTTGGGCAGGCGGGCAGGCCGCCTGCGGAGGACAATGTTGTAGCCGGGGTCGCCGACCCCGGCCCGGCCTCAGCGAGGCCGGCTACAGCCTGCCCTGAGCAAGGCCGAAGGGTTTTTAGTTGCCGAGGGCCTAATTTAATCGCGCGCATCGGGCGTCTGTGCGGGGTTGTCGCCGTCTGCTGGGCGAGCGCGACTTTGGCCGAGCAGCCGGTGTATCCGGTGAAGCAGGAGCAAAGAGACGCAGCGCCGTTTCTCGAACAGCTTAAGCGCAAAATCAAGCCGTTGCGCCATGCGCGCGGGAAGCGCTGGCCGATGATCCTCTGGGAGTGTGGCGCGTTTGAGCCGCAGAAGGCGGACGTGTACACGGCCTTGCTCGAACGCGGCTTGACCCAGCACATTCGGCTGGACGATAAAATGATTCCTACGGCCAAGGCGCTGCAAGCCTCCGGCGCGCCGGTGATCATGATGGAGGGCGCGGGCGGTCCGTGGCCCGCCAACCTGGCGGGGGACCCGAAGAAATGGGCCCACCAGTTCGAGGCGGGCTACACGTTCAAGCCCGAGTATGCCGGCGAGACCGTGAAACCGTGCCTGGGCCTGCAGGAAGGCTGGGCGCTCAATGCGGAGCGCGTGCGCGGGATTCTGGCCAAGTTCCGGGAGGCCGGGGTTACGGTGGATGCCCTGTGGCTGGATTGGGAGAGCGACCCGCTCGGCAATCAGTATGAGCAGGCGTCGCATTGCGCGCGTTGCCGTCAGATGTTGCCGCAATGGGCGCTGGCGTCCAAGGACAATTGCCGTCAATACTGTACCAGATTATATCTTCAACTCCTGGACGCCTATCTGGCGGCGCCGGCGAAGGAAGTCTTCCCAAAATGCTCCATTGTGAACTGGATGGTCGTCGGCAGCATGCCGGAACGGCCCGTCCTCTTCTGGAACAACCGTCCCGTGCCGCCGGGCGTCCCCGCGTTGTTCCTGGACACGAACCCGGTGGCCTACGGCAATACGGTCTATTGGGAGTTCTGGAACCCCGCGTGGCCGCTCGACCGCGAACATGTGGACCAGTTTTACACCCATTTGCTGCTGCGCATGGTGTCGGCCAACCAGTTCAATTTGCGGGCGTATGCGCCGGAAAAGGACGCGATTCCCTGGGTCGCGCGCTGGTGTCCGGACGTGCAGGACGACAAAATCCCGATCATCTCGCGCGAGCGGTATCGGGAATGCCTGCGGCACCTATGGCTGCGCGGCGTGGATGCCATGCAGATATTCAATCCCGCGCGTGCCGGCTACGAGGATATCGTCTTCGCCGAAGTCGAGGATGCGGTCGCGATCTACGACGAAATGCTGGCGTTCGCCAAATTCCTCGATGACGGCGAAACGCTGTGCTTGGACGAGCCGGCGCCGCAAGATGATGGCGTGCTGTGGTCGGGACTCCGGCTGAAGGATGAAGCGGTGATTCGCCTGATCAAGCAGGGCGGGGGCAGCGCCAAAATTTCCATCGCGGCCTGGCCGGGAACGAGCGTGGAACTCAAGGCGATGGATGAAGGCGCAACGTGGCTCCTGACGCGCGACGGCCAAAAGGTCGCGGCCAGGAAAGCGCCCGGGTACTAGGACCTCATCGCCGCCGGTCCAGCTCCAGAATGCGGCGCATGTTGGCGCCGAGCACGGGGACGAGCGCGGCATCCGGCAGATTCAGCGACAGCAGTCGGCCGAGTTCCCACGGCACGCCGTGGTAGTAGGCATCGCTGCCGTACACGAGCTTGCGGGTGGAAACCCGCCGCAGGGTGTCTTCCCAGGGAATTGAGGAGCAGAAGCTGCCGCACCATTCCAAATACACGTTGGCGTGGGCCGCCGCCAGTTCTTCCGCTTCCGCCCGCCCGGCATCCTCGCCGCCCGAATGGCCCAGCAGGAAAATCGCCTGTGGATAGCGCTTCACCACGTCCGTGAGCATGGCTGGCGAGTTGTGGGTCCCCTGCCAGGTGTGGTTCAAAATCGGCAGGCAATGCGCGTTTGCGTACTCCCACATCGGCCGAAAACGCTCGTCGGCGATGCTCACGGCCCAGTAGCCGCAAAG
>JACPGN010000291.1 GCA_016182435.1 Lentisphaerota bacterium
CCAGATGATCGGTTGGAAAGCGTAACAGTTGACTCTACGATCGTGAAGTCAACTGATACAGCCGGCGCGATCGTTAACGGTGGGCGGGCTTATTTTATGGCCGCCGGCGCAATGCGCGCAAGCGCGCGCGCATTGGTCTAACAACCGATGAAGTCATTGGCGCCCCCCGGCAAACGGAGTGGGGCCCTGGAAATAGGAAATAAGGATAAAGCGGAGGGAAGAAAAGAGGGATAAGATAGGGTCTCGCTGGTTCGACTGCGCTCCTTCGACGAGGCTCAGGATGAGTCACGCTTGGATATACTCGTCCAGTGGTTCCGACTCGCCGCGCCGGGGCAGGAGCGCAACGCCGTTGAAGGATAAGTGAAAGGCGTCGGCCGCGGCGGCGTAAATTGCACGGCCTTCCGGCGCATGCCGGACGAGCGCCAGGGTGGCTTCCCCATCAATCCCGCCGATGGTCACGCGCCGGTCAATGGGCGAAGCCACGATCGTGTCCGTTACCGCGCCATGCCGAATGCGCAGGCCGAACTCACAATGGCCGGTCAGCCGTTCAATCGTTACCGGGGCAGTCCCCGCCCGGCGCGGGATGAGCGCGGCGAGCAAGACGCCGTTATAGCCGTGCAGGCGAGCAATCAAACGTTGATATGGGCCGGTGTTGCGCCAATCGGTTTGCGGGTAAGGACTTTCGACCGTATCAGTCAATAGTTCAAGCTGATGGGGCTTCGGATAGTCCGCCGCGCGAAAATGGGCCCAGGCCAGTTCGAGGCGATGCTGCCGGCCGTGAACGACTGCGCGGAGTTGCGCGGGTTCGAGCGCCACCCGGCAGCCGGACTCGACCTGCAACAGCCAGTCGTATTGGCCCCAATCATCATTATAGTTGCAGTTGTCCAGCAGTAGGACGTAAGGCTCGGCGCCGGGTGCGCGAACTACGAGGGCATGGCGGAGATACCAGTGCGCGCACCATTGCCAGGCTAAGTCCACAGCCGCGTAATCGGCAAAGCGGCCCGCGGCGAAGGCGCGGTTATGTCCGCCGCGCCACATCTGGCCTACCTGTCCCGGCGCGTCCGGCGGCTCTTTCCCGGCAACCTGCAGGACGGAATGATACTTTGAATCGGTATGGCCGTAGCCGCGTCCGGCGCAGAAAGCCTCGCCCAAGGCGAAAAGAGCAAAGTGGCCGCCGTCCACGTGTTGATGGATAAACGTGCCGGGGTCCCGCCCTGCGCCATAAAGTGCGAAGTAGAGCGCTTCCGAGTCCCAACTGCTGCGGAAGATGTGCACGCCAAAGCGGCCGCCGCCCAGCGCCAGGGGCCACTGCCGTGGGCTTGGTGGCGCGGCGCTCGGTCCGGCATTGCCGGACGGATTGAACCATAGCCAGAAACCCAGCGGGCCCAGCGCAGCGTGCATGCTGACCACGGGCGCGTTGCCTTCCGCAATCTGTTCCCAGGCGTGCTGGAAAACCATCTGGCCGGTGCGGCTCGCATGCAGCAGTTGGGTCAACATGGCGGAGCCATACATCTCGCTCCGGCGCGGAGTGTCGCCGTGATCGAGAGTTTCGGCCCGGCCGGGAAGAAGATAATACAGCCGGGCCTGCATCAGGCGGTGCAGGCGCGGCTCCTCCGACCACAGATCGCAGACGCCGGCGCGGCGAAGAATTTCGGCCGAGGTCATCCAGGCAAAAGTTTCGATACAGCCGTAGAAGGGCCCTTCGCCGATAATGCCGGTTTCATCCACGCCCAGGTGGATGCCGCGGCGAACTACGTCGGCGACCATCTCCAGGGCTTGGCGGTGCCGGGCGTCAGCGGCGTTATAGACTGCCGCCAAAGACGCCACGCAGGGAAAGAACTCCCACCAGTTAAGGTTCACGCCCAGGCCGAGGCGTCGCATTTTCCCCGGTTCGAGCAGGTACTGTAGGAATGGCGCGCCCATATCCCGCTCGAGGTAACGCTGGGCGGCCTGCTGCTCCGCGGGCGCAAGTTCGTTGTAGAGCATGTCATACATCAAGGGGATCAGGCCGCACTGGCTGGTTACTAATTTATGCTGGTTGCCCAGAACGCCGAGGAGCGAATGTTCGCCGCCCCCGCCGAAGATTGTGGCTGAAATAGGTTCAGAGCGCGTGGTGATATTCCGCAGGATTTCCACGAGCTTTCTGTTCCAGCGCGGGTCATCCGTAACCAGGCCGGCCAGGAGCAAATCCGGCAGTTTGCGCCACAGGTGGCCGCAATTTGCCCCAGTGCCGATGAGCGCGGTGCGATCCAGGTCGGTATTAATCCAGGCGGCGTTGCCCGGCGCGCAGTACCCCTCGCAGCGTTGGAGTACTTCCTTCAAGACTGATTGCATACGCGGATGCGTGGCTTTGGCGCGCAGGGCGGCTACGTCCTCCGGGCCGAAGAAAATCCGGGGATGCAGATTCCCGGCAAACAAACGCGCTGTGACAGGTTGTTCCATATCCACCGAATCCTTTCTAAAGCGGGATCTGCCCACAACCCAGAGAAATCAACCACGGATTACACGGATTTCACGGATAGTCCGGCAGTGCCGGACGGCCGCCGGGCGGCCGTCAACAATCAGTGTTATCCGTGCCATCCCGCGAAGCGCGGGACGAGTCCGTGGCTTGCCACGCGCTGCGCGTGGTTTAATATTCCGCCGCAGGCGGATGCCCGTGGCATCTTGTTTTTCATGGCAGTTCCTCGTGATTGAGGCACTGAGACGGGCTTGAGCGCTAAAACTTCTCCCGTGCAGGCGGTCTTGTCAAGCGCCATTTGCTCAACAAGGTCGCTTGTTGGGGCCTGAACGTAAAACTTGCATAAGGTTGGATGGATCAATAGAGTAGTGACTTTGACAGCCATGGCCGAAGAGGCCGCCCGAGGAGCGGAAAATGAATTATATCAAAGCCGTCTTAATCCTGATCGAGATAGTTAGTTGTCTCCTGCTGGTGGTAGTCATCTTGCTGCAGCGTTCGAAGAGCGAAGGTCTGGGGCTGGCCTTCGGCGCGCAAATGGGCGAATCGCTGTTTGGCGCCCGGGCGAGCAACGTCCTAGTGAAGGCTACGATCTGGCTGGGCGTTATTTTTCTGGTCAATACGACCGTGCTGGCCAAAATATATTTCAAGGGCCCGGCGCGTTCCCTGATTTCGGAAAGCAGCGCTCCCATCCCGGTGGAGCGCCAATCGCCGGCGCCGGCCAGTCAGCCCCTAACCGAGCCGGCCCAACCGATTGTACCGCTTGCGACTCCGGCCACGCCGCTGGCACCGGCGCCCTCGGTCCCGCTTCCAGCGGCCACTGAATGAGTTCACCTTAAGAAATTTTAATGCTTGCCGAAGCGCTAGCCAGGGTTGTAGCTGGGTCGGCAACCCCGGACCGGCTTCAACGAAGCCGGCTACAGTTGCCCCCTTCTCAGGGCCTAATTCAATGCTAAGGAATTTCAATCCTGTGCCCTCTCCCTGGGGAGAGGGCGGGGGTGAGGGGAGGTCATGACTGAAGCCCCTCACCCTAACCCTCTCCCGAGGGAGAGGGAATAACAGTCGCCCCGCCGCGGGGCCTAATCCAATGCCAGGACTTTTTTTCATATCATGGGCGCGCGCGCTGCTCCTCGGGACGCTGCTGGCCTGCACGGTTCTCGGCGCTGCCCGGGTATCCGCGGCCGAGTCTTCGGCTGCGGAATCTGAGGATGCCATTACCTTTTATGGCGTGGCCGAAAAAATCCGCGGGTTCGATCCGGTCATGGCCGGCGACGTGGCCTCCGCGCTGGCCATCAGCCGGATTTACGAAGGCCTGCTGCAATATGCTTACCTGAAGCGGCCTTATGCCCTCGAGCCTTGCCTGGCTGCGGCCTTGCCGGAGGTTTCGCCAGATGGACTGACCTACACCTTTCAAGTCCGCCGCGGCATTTATTTCCAGGACGATCAGTGTTTCACGGCTACGCACGGCCAGGGCCGGGAGCTGACTGCCTCAGATTTTGTATATGCCCTCAAGCGCGTGGCGGATCTTAAGACCGGTTCAACCGGCTTCTGGGCCTTCAATGACCGCCTCGTGGGCCTGGATGAGTTTCGCGCCGCTTCCGCCGGCGAGCAGCCGACCGATTATGATCTCCCCGTGGAGGGCTTGAGCGCGCCCGAGCGCTTCACCTTCCGCATCCGCTTGAAGCGGCCTTATCCGCAACTCATTTGGATCATGACCATGCATTACACCTTTGCCGTGCCGCGCGAGGCGGTGGAGTTCTACGGCGCGGACTTTGTGAACCACCCCGTCGGGACGGGCCCTTATCTGTTGAAATCGTGGAAAAAGAATTACCGGCTGGAATACGTCCGGAATCCCAAGTGGGCCGCGACCGGCCGTATTGAGCGCTACCCGGCCGAGGGCGCGCCCGGCGATGAGGCGCAGGGCCTGCTGCGGGATGCCGGAGTTTCCGTGCCCATCATTGACCGCGTGGTGCAATACGTCGTCGGGGATTCCTCCACCATGTGGTTCCTGTTCCTCAAGGGCCAGTTCGAGATGTCCGGTATTTCCCGCGACAACTGGAACGCGGTGATCTCGGCCGAAAAAACCTTGAACCGCGACCTTGCGCAAAAAGGTATCCGTATGTATAGCGCCCCGGTCATGGAGACCTATTACATTGGCTTCAACATGGATGATGAAGTAGTCGGAACCAACAAGCTGCTGCGCCAGGCGCTGACTTGCGCGTTCAACAGCGAAACCTATGTTGAGTTTTACAATCAGCGCATTATCCGCGCCAAAGGGCCGCTTCCGCCGACCATCGCCGGGTTTGAAGAACAGCGCACGCCGTATCCCTTTGACCTGTCCCGCGCGCGGAGTTTATTGGAGCAAGCGGGGTATCCGGAGGGCAAAGACCCGCGTACCCTCCGGCGCCTGAAGCTGACCATTGACCTGGGCAATGCCAACGATCCTGAACTGCGCGCCGCCGTGGAATTATTCGCCGATTTCATGGGGCAAATCGGCGTGCTGATCGTGCCGGTTTATAATAACTGGCCGGCCTTCCTGGAACGGATTGAACGGCGCCAGGCGCAGTTGTTCCGCCTGGGCTGGGTGGCGGATTATCCCGACGCCGAAAACTTCCTCCAGCTCTTCTATGGAGCGAACAGCTCGCCCGGTCCTAACCACAGCAATTACCGCAACAAGGAGTTTGATACGCTCTATGAACGGGTGCGGGTAATGCCGGATTCGCCGGAGCGCACGGAGTTGTACCGGAAAATGGCCGCGCTGGTGGTGGAAGACTGTCCGTGGCTTTTTGAACAGCACCCGCTGGCCTACGGGCTGACCCACGCTTGGCTGCGCAACTACAAGCC
>JACPGN010000039.1 GCA_016182435.1 Lentisphaerota bacterium
GCTTACATTGGAAATACTGGTTACTTGCTGGGGCGCATTGGTAGATTGCGGCCAGCAAACACCGTTCGTGTCATAAACGCCGATGCCCAATGCGCCTGAGCCATTGTCGCCCCAGCTCCAAATGGTACTGTCGCCGGAGAGAGCCAGCGAATGCTGCCAGCCGCCGGCAATAGCCGTTATGGCGGGAAGTCCCGGGACGACAGCGGCGAGACTGACCAAGGCATTGGTAGAGCCATCACCCAATTGGCCGTAGCTGTTATCGCCACAACTCCAGACCCGGCCGTCTTGCTCCAGGATCAGCGAATGCGTCGCTCCCCCGGCCACGGCCGCGGCATTGGACACGCCCAGGACGGACTGTTGCAAGGAGCTATTCTGAAGCGAACCGATCCCTAACTGGCCGGAATTGTTGCGGCCAAAACTCCAGACTGTGTCATCGCTCTTTACCAGGAGCGAGTGATAGCCAACCGCGGCTATATTGGTGACGGTCACACTAAAGGCGCCGTTCGCCAGCAAACAAGCTGCCAGCACTGTCAGAAGAAAGCGAAGTTTCATAGAGAGTTCTCCCTGTTGCGTTGGATAAGAAGTATTGACGAAATGAATCTACTGGAAATCTGATGCCCTCGACAAGCATTTTTCCCAGAAGATTCGTAATCCCTCGGTCATGCGGGAACAGCCGCAAGATCGGCTAATGTGGAGGGCCGGGTTACACCCCGGCCGGACGGCGTGGAAGCCGTCCCTCCAAAAAGCGGCCGACGTGGCGGCATCCGTGGTCTGTCGTCCGTCGTCGGACCGGCACCCCGACCCGCCGGCCCGCCTGCAGCGCCTGTGGCGCAGCCACTGCGGGCAGGCAATACTGTTTCAGCGGGCATTCACCACAATGCGGGTGGACCGGCCGGCAGACACTCTGGCCAAAAGACACCAGACAAACATTGAACTCCCGCCAGTATTTCAGCGGCAACCGGCGCCGCAAGGCCATTTCCGTTTCCAGCGGCGTGCGCGTGCGGATCAGACCCCAGCGATTGCAGATGCGGTGCACATGGGTATCCACGCAGATGGCCGGCTTGTTGAAGGCTACGGTCACCACCAGGTTGGCCGTCTTGCGGCCAACGCCCGGCAAGCGGATCAAGTTCTCCACGGTATTGGGAATGCGGCCATTAAAGTGCCTCGCCACGGCAGCCGGCAATTGCTTGAGAAGCTTGGCCTTGGTTCGGTAAAATCCGACAGGATAGATCAGGCGGGAGAGCCGTGCGCGCGACAACCGCCGGAGATCATCGAGGCTCCGCGCGACATGGAAGAGCTTGCGGCAGGCTTGGGCCGTGGTCTGGTCGAGCGTGCGCGAGCTCAGGATCGTCGCCACCAGCACCTGGAAGGGATCGTCGGTCCGCGCCTGGATCAACTCGACCACGGGCGTCCGCTTTTTTTCATATTCCCGCCTGAGTATGCGCATGACCGGCGCCAAGTCTTCGAGTTTCATGGGTAAGAGCATAAAAGATTGGGTGCCCCACGCCAAGTACGTATTGTCATAAGAAATGTAGCACCCCTACAGGGTGCGGGAGGGTTTTTGGCAACACCTTTTGTCCTGGGGTTGCGCCCCAGGCTATGATGTTGCAGGCCTTTGGCCTGCTGAAAATGCACCCCAAAGGGGTGCTACATCATAGCCCAGCGCGCAGCGCTGGGTTAAGGTAACGTCCGAACCAAGAAACACGACCCGAACGGGGTCGAACATCATAGCCCAGCGAGCATCGCTGGGTTATCCAATTTACCGGCTTGACGAAGGGTTATTCTGACGCTATGCTGTGCGACAGAATTTCTCACCTTATTGACTTTTCCCCATGAAAACAGGGTTTTTAGATAAGCTCATTGAACGGCTGGGTAAGCTTGACTCCGCGAGCTTGCAAGAGCAGTTTCTGCGCCTGATCCAGGAAAGAGGACTGCTGGAATCCGTCTTTAACGCTTTGCACGAAGGCATCATTATCCTGGACGGTCAGGGCTATATCAATTACGCCAATAACGCCGCCGCGACGCTGCTGGGTTTTGATCTGCAAAAAGCCGCCCGCCAATCCATCGCCCGGATTCTTAAATCCCGCTCGGAGCGGGATAAAGATATCGAATGGGATCGCCTGTTGAACCCGGATGAAAAAACTCCATCGGAATTAATCAGCCGGGAAATCGAAATCACCTATCCGCTGCGCAAGATCCTGAGTTTTTATGTCATGCCCCTTGCCCTGGTAGCCGAGAACAGACGACGGACCCCGCGCGACGCGGGGCAAGCGCCAGATTTATCCCGCGTTGCGCGGGACGACAGACGACGGACGACGGACGACGGACCGCAGAAAGCAGACGACGGACGACAGACCCCGCGCGACGCGGGGCAAGCGCCAGATTTATCCCGCTCCGAGCGGGACGCCGGACCGGAGAAACCAGATCAGCCTGGTGGCGCCGTGATAATCCTGCGCGACATCACCGGCGCGCGCGAAAAGGAAATGCGCGTGCTCACTTCCGAGCGCCAGAATGCCCTCACGGTCCTGGCCGCCGGCGTGGCCCACGAAATCGGCAATCCCTTGAACTCGCTGCATATCCACTTGCAACTCCTGAAGCGCGAGCTGCAGGGCCTGCCGCCGGAAACCAGCGCAGCCTGCCGCGACCTGGTTGATGTGGCCAGCAAGGAAGTGGAGCGGCTCAACCTGATCATTACACAATTTCTGCGCGCCATCCGCCCGAGGGCTCCGCGCCTGGAAGCTGGGCGGATTGATGAGCTCCTGCAGGAGACCTTGACCTTCATGCGGCCCGAAATCGAGAACCGCGACGTCCTGGTGGAAGTCAAATGTCCCAATCCGCTGCCGCAGATTTCCGTGGACCGCGACCAGATCAAGCAGGTCTTTTTCAACGTCATCAAAAATGCCCTGCAGGCCATGACCCGGGGCGGGCTGCTGACCGTTACGCTATCCAGTAACGACCACTACCTGGGCCTGGCCTTCAAGGACACCGGCGCGGGCATAGCGCCAGAAGACCTCAGCCGTCTGTTCGAACCATTCCACTCCACCCGGCCGGAGGGCACCGGCCTGGGCCTGATCATCGTTCAGCGGATTATCCAGGATCACGGCGGTAAAATTGAAGTGCACTCGCGGCCCGGCGCCGGATTGACCTTCACCATTCTGCTGCCTTTAGACCAGCGGCGCATCCGGCTGCTCAAGGCTCCGCGCCGCTCACGCTCACCACCCAACGTGGGCTATGCCAGCAACCCAAGAAAATCTCCTCCTCAGGCGGATCCGCCTATGGTGGAAACCACGGATTACACTGATTTCACGGATATGGGGATCAAGGGCAACCCAAGTTAAACAATCCTACATCAGTGCTATCCGTGCCATCCGTGGTTAATATTCTTGTTTTTTAAGGAGGTCCCATGGCCCGCCGAGCAACCATCTTGATCGTTGAAGACGAAAAAAACACGCGCGAAGGTTTGGAACGGGCCCTGCGCCGGAATTACCAGACGCTCCTGGCCGACAGCGCCGAACGCGCTCTCGCCACGCTGGATGAAAACCACGTGGATATAGTCTTGAGCGATTTGCGCCTGCCGGGCATGGACGGATTGGCGCTCATCAAGCGGGCGCTGGCGCATGATTCGCAGCCCATCGGCATTCTGCTGACCGCCTACGGCAGCATTGAATCGGCCGTCGAAGCGGTGAAGGCCGGCGCCTACGATTTCCTGACCAAGCCGGTCAATTTGGACCAGCTCGAGCTGGCGCTGCAGCGCGCCTTGCGCTCACGGCAACTGGAATCGGAAA
>JACPGN010000047.1 GCA_016182435.1 Lentisphaerota bacterium
GTTGGGCGTCCCGCGCGGCGCGGGATAAATTCGATGCTTGCCCAGCGTCTCGCGGGGTTGGATGTTCGATGTTTGCTTCTTCTCTGGTCTGTCATCCGGCGTCTGTCGTCCGCCGTCCGCCTGCAACGCTATGCGTAGCATTGCGGGCAGGTCCGTCGTCGGGCTTCGCGCTGCCGTCCCACAGACGCTGATAACAAAGAGTCTTGGCCTTCCAAGCGGCTACCAGGGTCAGGGAACACGGCAACAAGGTGGCGGCCACATAAAGCCAGGGCGGCACGCGGCTTACCGTCAGCCAGAGTTCCTCGGCAAACAGGAAATTGTAGCGGATGGAGGCATAGAGCGTAGAAAGCAGACCGATCAGAAAAGGCGCGATTATGAAAACAACGATCCCGAGAGCAAGCGCCTGGGATTCAACCTGACTGCCGCGCTCCTGAAACAGCCGGAACGTCTCGGCGGTCAACAGGTTGACCAGCAAGAGGATGCCCATCCCGGTCAAAAGCAGGCTAAGGACATTGATCAGGAACCAATTCACCTGGGGCATGGCGCGCCACCAGCCGATAAATGGCGCGAAATAGATAATGAGCGCCACCAGTGCCAGCGTTATCTGCGTGCGCCTGTGCCAACATGGGCTGATGGGACCGGTTGAGTGCAAGAGCCAACCACCCCAGCCGATAAGTCCGGCCCCGGCCACGTAAGCGGGAATACGCATGGCCTGAAAGACTTCCAGGACCGCCTGGCCCAGGAACAAGCCAATCATGAGAAACATCCCCCAGAATATCCGTGAAAATCCTTTGGCCAGGCACAGCATCTGGGCCGGCGTAAGAGGGTTGATGGCTGACACCGGAACGGGTTCGTTGCTCAATGGCCCTCCGTAAGAGTTTATATCAAGGACCCCGTCAGAAGCTGTGAAAAAATTGCGGACGACATGGAAGTCGTCCCTCCATTGGTGAAATTAAGCCGTTTTTCTCAGGAAAATGGAGGGCTTGCCCGCCTATGGAGGGTCGGGTTCCACCCCGACCGTCTGGATTTGATTTTTTCACAGCTTCTCAGTCACGCCCAATGGCGTGAGCCCATTGCAAATTGCGGGTTGCAATTTATCATGCTCAGGGCCGAATAGCCACAGAAACATTATTGTATTTGTGTTCGCGTAAGGATTTTAATAGTGTTGTGACTCAGGAGAAGTTTCCCATGTCTAATACGATTGGAACACGATTCCGCGTAACTACCTTCGGCGAATCGCATGGGCCTTGCGTTGGCGCCATCGTGGATGGATGCCCCGCGGGCATGCCCTTGAGCGAGGCCGATATCCAGCCCCAATTGAACCGGCGCCGCCCGGGACAGAGCGCGCTGACGACCTCGCGCGCCGAACGCGATCAGGTCCGTATCCTTTCCGGCCTGAGCGCGGGCCTGACGCTGGGTTCCCCCATTGCGCTGGTCGTGGACAATAGCGATTGCCGGAGCGCGGATTACCAGGCCATTCAGAAAGTTCCCCGTCCCTCGCATGCGGATTTCACCTATTCCGTGAAATACGGACTTTCCGCCGCCAGCGGCGGGGGCGGGCGGGCCAGCGCGCGCGAAACCGTCGCGCGCGTGGCCGCCGGCGCCATAGCCGAAAAATTTCTGGCGACGAAATACGCTGTCCAGGTCGTGGCCTGGGTCAGCGCCGTGGGTACCATTGAGGCGCCGGACCTGACGGGAACAACAATAACCCGCGAGCAGGTAGATGCCGGCCAAGCGCGCTGCCCGCATGAGCCTTCTGCCCGCGAGATGACCGCCTTGATCGAGGCCGTTAAAAAGGAGGGCGACTCAATTGGCTTGAGGTCGGCAGCGGGTTTGCCGGCGCGCGTATGCGCGGGTCGGAACACAACGACCTGTTTGTGCTTAAATCCGGCCGATTAGGGACCCGCACCAACCGCAGCGGCGGCATTCAGGGCGGGATTAGCAACGGCGAACCCATAATTTTCCGGGTGGCGTTCAAGCCGACCGCGACCATCGCCAAGGAACAGGAAACCGCCGATTATGAAGGACGGCCAGTCAAGCTCAGCGTTCCGGGCCGGCATGATCCCTGCGTTCTACCGCGGGCCGTGGCGATCGTCGAAGCCATGGCCGCCCTGGTCCTGGCCGATGCCGCAATGCAGAATGCAAATACAAATGCAGAATGCAAAATGCAGAATGCAGAATAAAGCAGGGAGCAGACAGAAGTCAGAATGTAAAATGGATTTCCGATCCTGATTCCTTCATTCTGCATTCTTAATTCTACCTTCTGCATTTCTTCCACTCACTCGACGGTCACCGATTTGGCCAGATTGCGGGGCTGGTCTATGGGACAGCCGCGGCATTTGGCCATGTGATAAGCCAGTAACTGCTCGGCGATCACCACCGGGATCGGCGCCAGAAACTCCAGACAGCGCGGCACGCGGATGACGTCATTGCAGGAGGGGATCACTTCATCGTCGCCTGCGGTGGCAATGGCAATCACCGGCGATCCGCGCGCGCGGCATTCCTGCATGTTGCTGATGGTTTTGCTCTTGCCGGGGAGGTCGCTCACGGCTACCACCACGGGCACGTGCTCATCAAGCAGCGCGATCGGGCCGTGTTTCAGTTCAGCCGCGTGGTAGCCTTCGGCGTGGATATAGGAAATCTCCTTGAGCTTCAAGGCGCCTTCCAGCGCCGCGGGATACATATAGCCCCGGCCGAGGTAAAACATGTGCTCGCTGCGGGCGTATTTTTCGGCAATGACTTTGATGGCCGGCTCCTGTTTCAGCACGGCCGCCGCAACCTCTGGCGCGCGCGCGAGCTCGCGCACCAGCTCGCGCCCTTTACTGCCGGAGAGCCGCCGCGCCCGGCCAACAATGATGGCCAGCATGGCCAACACCGCCACCTGGGCGGTGAACGCTTTGGTGGAGGCCACGCCGATCTCCGGCCCGGCGTGAAGGTACACGCCGCGTCCGGTTTCCCGCGCAATCGTCGAGCCGACCACGTTGCAGATGCCGAGCACCGTGGCGCCCTTGCGCAGGGCTTCGCGCACCGCCGCGATGGTATCGGCCGTTTCGCCCGACTGGCTGATGGCCAAAAGGAGCGTGTCGGGTTCGATGATCGGATTGCGGTAGCGGAATTCGGCGGCCTGTTCGATATTGGTCGGTAGCCCGGCCAGGTCCTCAAATAAATACTTTCCCACCATGCCGGCGTAATAGGAGGTTCCACAGGCCGCGATGCTGACGTGGCTGATCCGCGCAATCTCCGCGGATGTCATTTGCAGGCCGCCCAGACGGGTAGTGCCGTCCATTTCCAGGAGCCGCCCGCGGATGGCATTGGCCAGGGCTTGGGGCTGTTCGTGAATCTCCTTGAGCATGAAATGCTCAAAACCGCCTTTTTCGATCTGGTCGAGATTCCAGTCAATGTGGGTCAATTCCCGGCTGACCGGCACATTTTTCAGCGAA
>JACPGN010000296.1 GCA_016182435.1 Lentisphaerota bacterium
ACTCCGTGCGCATCCATCAATTCCTGGGAGCCGGCCACGGCTTCGTCCACTGAGCGGAAAGTCGCGGCCTGCGGCCAGTCGCCGATATGAACATGGCCGTCAATGACCAGCGTATCCGGCAAGCCCTGGCCGGAGAGCCACTCAGTTTTGATAGCGTTCATCGGACATTTTCCAAAAGGCGGCGGAGGTTATCGCCACAGATCATTTTTTTCTGCTGAGGCGTTAAGCGCTCATCGTACTGAACATCTGAAACCAGAATAGCAGGATCAGTAAAGGGCGCGCCGGTGGCGAACAGGACCCGTTCCGCGCCTACCTCATAAGCTACAGTCCGCCAGTAATCGAGGATACCGGTGATGTCCAGATAAAGGTTGCTCACGCGCCGGATCAAGGGCAGCACGGCATAATGCACGCCCAAGCCCCCCATGACATGCGAAAGGATCAGCGGCAGGTTCGGATGCGCCAGGGCCAGGTTGCGCAGTTCATTGACTTGGTCGTCGCGGAGACTGCCGCGGGTGGAATCCGCGCCGAAATCCAGGAAGCAGGGAACGCGGTGTTCGGCCAGCGCTGCGCACAGGTCTTTCCAGAGCCATGACAGGAGTGTCGCCCGGCCTAACGGGAATCTGGCGGCACGGACGCCGGCGGCCAGCATGGCTTCAACCATTATACGCCCCGCGGCCACGCCGGGTTTTTGGGGCGGCTCCAGGACCCATACCGGATACAAACGCGGCAGCCCGGCGATCTCCTCCAGCAGACGCTGGTTCCCGTGCTCGCGCGGATAGACCGTCCGGGCATGGTGCTCATGGACCAGTGCTTCGGCAATGCCGTAGCGGTCCAGGGTCGCCAGGATATTTTCCCGGGTCAATGAAGGCAAGCCGGCCTGCACAATCCGGCCCATTGTTACACAACTATCGAACAGCCGCAGGCTTGGCAGCTCGGGCATTTCTGGCGTGGCGCGCATTAAGCAATCCTGTAAACTCTTAAGATATTAAGAAAGAACCAAAGGTCAGACTTCTTGATCCCGGCGGAAAATAACATGGCACATTTTCCTCGATTTTATGGAGGGCGACGGGCTCCGTCGCCGTCATCCCTGGGCATCACCACCGAACCACCCGCAAAATACCTCTGTGCGGCCATTCCTCCCAATGGCGCACTAATCCTCTTCTGACCGGATTCTGTCGCATATAGGAAAGTTTCTCCGTATAATGGTCCGCACCCCGCATCTGGGTGTCCCACACATCCATCTGCCACTGGCCATTCAATGCAGGAAGATGCTGACTCGCCAAGCGCTTCCAATAACGGCACCACAGTTTCACGCTCTCCGGATGCGGCACACCAGGCACGCAGAAAAAATGGACGTGTTCAGGCATGAACAGAAACTCGCCCACCCGCCATTGGCTCGCCTCCTGCCACGCCATCTGAACGGCCTGCACGGAGGGGACGTTGTTGAGGAGTGCGCCCCGATTCAGAATGCACACCGTACAGAACAGAACGACCGGATCGTTGAAGCGTTCCACAGCCGCATGATGTGCAGGATATTGCCGATTGGGTAACGGATGTATGGTTTTACCGTTCTTTATCATAAAAATCTATCAATCACCGGCGGTCGTGGCCGACCCGCCCTCCATATAATATGCTAAATCATTTTCCTGCCTTTATCAGAAAATCCCTTTAAAAAGCTAAACGCTAAAATGCCTGCAATACTCTGACAACCTTTTCTGTTTTGACCGATTCCCAGGCGGCAACCCCCACGGCAACCGACTTCGCCCCATCAAGGACGCTCGGCGAAGGCTCTCGATCGCGATCCAGGCACTCCTGAAAATGGCGCATGTAGCGGACAACGGTGGCGCCATGGCCATAAGCGCTCAAGTCGCGTTCCGGCTCAAAAACCGTGACCCGCGGCTTGTGGCCAGCGAGCTTATCCAGGACGACCCGGATTTGACCAGGCTCATTGTCGGTGAACTCGGCCTGCAGACTGCCCTTCGTGCCATAAATGCCGAACTGCATCATGGGGGTCGGCGGATGGACAATGCCGTAGAGCCCGGAAACACGCCCAATGACGCCGGACTTGAATTTCAGGTTCAGGAAGAAATTGTCCGGGAGCGGATATTTTCTGGTCAGCTTCCCCTTGATGGCGTTGGCGTGGACTGTGTCAACATCTCCGCCAAAGGCGCGCAGCACGTCAATGGAATGCACGCAGCCGCCGAACATCAAATCCTGCGGCGCGCTCAAGCGCCACGGCGTGAATTGAAACACCGGCCGCATATCGTGGACGTAATAGCTTTCCAGGGCAATCAAGGCGCCAAGATCGCCATCGTCGTACATTTTTTTGGCGGTCAGGAACTGCCGGTCAAAGCGCATGGTCTGCCCCACCATGAATTTCAGTCCGGTCTTTCTCACCAGCGTAACGAGTTTCCGGGCATCGGCCAGGGAAGTGACCATGGGTTTGGTGCAGACGACGTGTTTGCCGGCAGCCAGCGCCGCCAGGCAATGTTGGGCATGGAGATGGTCCGGGGA
>JACPGN010000294.1 GCA_016182435.1 Lentisphaerota bacterium
AACCAACGGGTCGTTGACCGGCAGGAACGAGAAGTAGATCAGACGTTCGGCGCCGAACTCGCGGACCACATATTCCACAAAACTCTGGCCGGCGAAATTTGAGATTTCCACACGCACGTTCCGGCACGCGCTGAGGAGCGGAAAAAGCGAACGGGAATGATAAAGAATCTTACGGGGTTGCGATTCGACGACAATCGTCAGAGCGGGAAACGCTTGCGCGAGGCGGTAGAGCGCCGTCCATTCGATTTCGATATGCCATATAAAGAGCGGCAAGCTTTTGTTGACCAGCCACTCGCACAAGGAGCCGATCACCCAGGCTTCCGGGATAAAATTATGCGTCTTGGGAAATATGCGCACGCCGCCCAATCCGCGCGGCATTGTTCCCCTGCCCGGCAAGGGGCCGGTTTCGCCGTTCAGCAAAGGCAATCCCGTCCAGATCACGCCCAGGCCGCGGGGTAGGGCGCTCGCCAGTTTTTTTAGCGCCGCATTGCCGTCCTGCGCCGAAGACGTCTTGCTCTGCCAGTGCGATATCAGCCCGGAACGCGTGAAATATGTTTTCAGCACTCCGGGCAGTTGTTGCGCATTCATCTCTTTCGCCAGCGGGAACCCTTCCGGAGCGCCCAGCCAGATGTTGGCGTCGCAAAAATCAAGGCTTGCGGCCAACCGGCGGCGCGCCGCAATCATTCCGCGCATTTGCTTTAGTGTCATTCCGACCCTCTCAGAAACTTCCCCGCACATTGAAAGGATTAATGGTTTATGGTTAATTAGTTACGCTAAAATTATATTTATGCAGGAATTTCAATCTTGGTGGGAGGGGTGCTGTGCACCGCGACCGTCGCCGCGCATAGCGCGCCTCCTACATGAAACAATTGCGGGTTAGCCGCCTAACTTGTTTCTGTTCCTATTGCACCTGTCATTCCCGCGCAGGCGGGAATCCAGAAAAGATCGATCTGAATCTGGATTCCCATTTTCATGGGAATGACAAACCCTTTTTGACAAGTTTCTCTCACGATGAAGCTCGGCAACGCCGAGTGCTACGCTCTCAGCCTATTACTTCCGGAAAACCATGGCCAGCGAACGCCGGAACTTCTCCAGAATTTCATCGCATTCGCCGCGATTGACGATCAGCGACGGCTTGATTTTCAAAACTTGCTTCCGGGGACCGGCCATACCCAGGAGCAAGCCGTGGCCGATCGCAGTCTGGTGCACGGCTATACTCTGGGCTTCAGCGGGCTCTCTTGTTTCCGGATTGCGCACAAGTTCAACGCCGATGTGCAGGCCGGCCTGGCGGATATCGCCGATCTCGGGAAAGTCCTTTTGAATTTCCTTAAGAGCGGTCTGGAGATATGCGCCCATGCGCCGGGTATTCTCCAGCACGCCGTTTTCCAGCAATTCGATCTGCTTGGCCGCCGCAACCTGGGCGGCGGAGTTGTTGGCGAAAGTATGGAGCTCCTCGGCGTCGGGCTCGAAGCCCTTTAACTTGTCGGCGATGATGACCGCCGCCAACGGCAGTCCGGCGCCAAGACCCTTGCCCAGGACAATGATATCCGGATGCACTCCGAAATAATGGCCGGCAAAAAACTCGCCGATCCGGCCGTAGGTCTGAATTTCATCATAAATCAGCGGAACATTAAATTCAGCGCATATTTTCCTGACGGCCTGCAGATATTCGCGCGGACAGATTATCTGGCCGCCGCTGGCCTGGATCGGCTCCAGGATGACCCCGGCGGCGTTCCCCGCCACGCCACGCTCCAGCGTCAACCTGAGCATTTGCGCGCAAGCCAGGGAACAGTTTTCCCTTTTCAGACCCAGCGGGCAACGGTAGCAATAGGGGTTGGGCGCGCGGATGAACGGACGGGTCAAGCCGAGGAACCGGCTCCCGCCGATCAATTTGCCCGACGCGCGCGTGGAAATCCAGGAGGCGCCCATTGTGCCGAGCGTGGTGCCGTGATAACTGTCGTAAAGGCAGATAAAATCCCGCGAGGGCTGGGTGTTTTTATACGCGATTTTCATGGCCGCCTCCAGCGCCGGGGCGCCGCCGACGGTGAACGAGACGCGATTCAATCCGTTGCCGGCGATCTGCGCTAATTTGCGCGCCAGGTAAAAACGCGGCAGGGTGTCGAACCCCTGGTGCACGTGCGACATTTTCGCCATCTGTTCGGCCACCACGCGGTTGATGTCCTGGTTGGCGAACCCCAGATACATAGCCCAGCTTTGGGAAGTGCAGTCAATATAGTCCTTGCCATCGGTACCATAGATCCGCACCCCCTTACCATGGGTGATGACCGGCATTCCGCGTGTTCCGCCCCCGAGCGTTAAATATTTGGCGCACGCTTCCATCTCGGTCTTATTCAGCGCGTAGATTTTTTCCAATAGCGAATCCATCTTTAGCTTCCTTCTCCGTGTATTCAATCGGTAGGGCGAATCGTCCCGATGAGCCGTCCGTTTCCTTGCCATTTCTCAAAAGGAGTTTTGCAAGAACCTCTTTTATTAACAGGCCATGGTTGCCCGCGCCGCTTCCGCGATCCGTTCCACGCTGGGAATATAAAATTTCTCCATCGGCGGCGAAAACGGCGCGGGCGTGTTCGGCGCGGCCACGCGCCGGATCGGCGCCATAAGCAGGTCCGCCATGTCTTCGGCAATCGTTGCCCCGATTTCCGCGCCGATTCCGCCGCGTTTGGGGCTTTCCTCGACAATGGCAACCTTGCCGGTCTTTGCCAGTGAGGTCCTGACAATATCCCAATCAAATGGAA
>JACPGN010000299.1 GCA_016182435.1 Lentisphaerota bacterium
CCGCCCAGGAACCCGACCGTCCGAATGGCCTCCAGACACCGGCGCAGGGCGGTAAGCGCCTGGTCAATCTTGTCCGCCTGCGCGTCAACAACTTCCAGTCCCAGGGTCTGCTCGGCAGGCGGAATGAAGCGGTCAATCCGCTCCCGGGCGGCCGCCTGGGCGCTGAATTGGTCTTCGCCGACCAAGAGGCTGACCTGCGCGGACTTTGCTGGAGCTTGTTTGGGCATAGCGAAATCCATGGTCAATGGGAAATGGTCAATGGCAAGCATTCTTCGCCTCCCATTGGCCCATCAAGCATCAAACATCAACCATTCTTGCGATGCAACATCCTGCTTGCGGACCGCGGGGAAACCGTGCTATACATATCAACGTCAGCGGCCAGTATTTCACAATTAAGGACACCAGACAAGCGAGGATCAACACCGATGGAACGCTTATGGGCGCCGTGGCGCATGGAATATATTCTTAATTGTCGGCAGCCGGGTTGTTTCCTCTGCGAGGCCTTTCAGGCCGAGAACGACCGGGAGCATCTGATTGTCAAACGGAGCAGTGCCTGCGCGGTCATTATGAACCGCTACCCGTATAACAACGGTCACCTGATGGTGGTCCCTTACCGGCACGTGGATAGCGTGGAAGACTTGCAGCCGGAAGAACTCTCCGACCTGATGGCCTTGGCGGCTATGGCCTGCGCGCGCCTGCGGGAGATCGTGAGCGCGCAGGGGTTCAACCTGGGAATCAATCAGGGCGCGGCGGCGGGGGCGGGTCTGAAAGACCATTTGCATTTGCACATTGTGCCGCGCTGGGCGGGCGACACGAATTTCATGCCCGTCCTGGCCGACGTTAAAGTTATCCCGCAACCGCTCCTGGAGCTCTGGGAAAAACTGCAAAGCGCCTTTGGCTGACCGCCGGTCACTGGTTTGATGTAAAGGAATTGCGGAGTTATTCCCTCTCCCCAGGGAGAGGTGAAACAGTTGCCGCCTAATTCAATGTTGTAGCCGGGGTCGCCGACCCCGGACCGGCCTCAGCGAGGCCGGCTACAGTTTTCAGTTGCCGAAGGCCTAATTCAATCGCAGGTAAATCATGCGCCGGACAATTTTTAATACGGGGAGCGCTCGGCTGACCTATGGCATCCGCGAGATGGTGGAATTGGCCGGGCGGGTAGGGGCGCTCGACAAAGCCTTTGTCCTGGTTGGCGAAAATATCGGGGACCCGATTGCCAAGGGCTGGGAAGCGCCCCGTTTTGTAAAACGCATTGTGACCGACCTGGTCGCCGCGCGCAATAGCGAGGTATTCGGCTACACGCATTCCCGCGGACGGCCGGCGACCCGGGAGTGGGTGGCGGACCATTCCCGGCGTTATGCGCCGCATAGCCGCCTGGATGGCGAACAGGTCATCTTTACCAACGGGTTGGGCGGCGCCATCAGCATTTTTTACCGGATGCTTAAACCGGGCGCGCGGATCATTCAGCCGTGTCCCGCCTATCCGGCGCATAGTTCCACTGAAAGTTTCGCAGCCGGGGCGGCCACCATCAGCTATCGTCTCGATCCCGCCAACCGCTGGTACCCGGATCTTGAGCATCTGGAACGCCAGATCCGCCGCTACCCGGAAATTGCGGGTATCCTGCTGATCAATCCCAATAATCCTACCGGCGCCGTATATGAGACCGTGACGCTCAAAGCGATTGTCCGGCTGGCCGAGCGCTACCAGCTCATGCTGATCAGTGACGAGGTTTATTTCCGGCTGGTCTATAATGGCGCTCGCTTTGCGCACGTGACCGAGCTGGCCGCCGGCCGGGTTCCGCTGGTCATCATGCGCGGGGTATCGAAAGACGTGCCCTGGCCGGGGGCCCGCTGTGGCTGGCTGGAGTTCCATAATACGGATTTAGACGCCGATTTTGCGCGCTTCTTCGAAAGCATCAAGCGGCCGCTCCTGCTGGAAGTGTGCGCCACCACCTTGCCGCAGACGGCTCTGCCGCTGATCTATGATCATCCCGATTACAAAGAATGGCTGGAGCGCTACACGGCCCGCCTCGCCCGGAACGCAAATGCCATCGCCGCCATCTTGGGCCGGACGCGGGGGCTGCGCGTGCATCCGATCCAAGGCGCCTTTTATATGATGGTGCTGTTTGAGGGAGAAAAGCTCAAACGCCGGCAGAAGCTTAGAATTGCGCTCGCCGCCGTGCGCGCCTTCATCCGCATGGCCGTGGCGCGGCGGACAATGCCGCTGGACAAACAGTTTGCCTATTACCTCCTGGCGGCCACGGGCATCTGCGTGGTGCCCGCCAGCGATTTTGGATCACCCTATCCTGGATTCCGCATCACGACCTTGGAGCGTAACCC
>JACPGN010000067.1 GCA_016182435.1 Lentisphaerota bacterium
CGGTCCCTTTTGCGGATTTGCCGGCTATCGCTTTGAGAGCCGCATGATGGGCTGCGCGACAGCGTTTGAGGGCGCGACGCTTGAACGCCTGGGCGACGGACCGCTCTTTACGGACTACCGCCTGTGCTACGCGTTTGCGGAGCGTCGCCATTACACGCTGCGCTTGCGCTGCTATAAACTCGATCCCTGGGTTGAGGTCGCCGAATATCCGGCGCTTGGCCATGGCGCGCGCCTGATCTGGCGGCTCAACCCCGACGGTGCGTTCGATTCGATCCTTTCCCGCGATTCGTTCGAAGGCGAGAGCCAGCCGGCCGTAGAACCGCTGGTCATGGAGCGGCCCCGTGACGTGCTCTGCCGGCTCCAGATGCCGGTGCTGGGCGAGTAGGCGAGCGGTGGAGCGAGCCGGTGGCGAATATGCCGGAGCTCTTCGCGCGTGGCGGCGCCGTCGAATGGCACTCCGCGCTGGTGTCGGGCGCCCGACACTGGCTGCTCTATGCCGGGCCGGTCGAGAAGCGATACCAGACAACAGAGGACAAAGGACAGAGGACAGACGACAGACGACAGAAGACGGAAGACAGAGGACAGAGGACAGAGGACAGACGACAGAAGACAGAAGACAGAGGACAGACGACAGAGGGCGGAAACGCCTGCGAGGATGGCCGATTTATCTTCCACCGGTTGCACGCCGAGTTCAATGCGTTGCGGCTCGACGAACATCTGGATCTGACGGGCGCGCAGATTCACGACGTTTCCTGCTGGAACAAGCCCGGCGTCTTCGGTCTGGATTACCGCGAGCGGGCGCGGCGTAACGTCGCCACGCTGCTACCGTTGCGTGAGGCCGCGCAACGCGCGGACAACCTGACGCTGCAAGCGCTGCTCGATCCACAACCGAAGATGCATCGTGCGTTGGCCAACGATCTCTTCGCGCGGTTCGAGAAGTGGGTGCGTCAGTTCCAGGGCTGGCGCAAGGGGCAGGGGGACTATGCGAAGAACGTGATTGGCTTCTCACGGCGCTTGCGCGGCTTGCTGATTGCCTATGAACTTCTCCGAAAAGATGGCGCGCTGAACGAAGAACAAGTTGGCCGACTGCATTCCTACTTTGTCTTCGCCGCCCGCCGCATTCTGGATGAAGGCCGCTGGCCGCATTCCCGCACCGCGCTGCACCCCGATCACCCGGAATCGTGCCGCGATTTTTACGCCTACGGCGGGGAGCATAAGCCCGACCGGCTCTACTGGACCAACTCGCTGCCCAATTTCCAGTCCGATCCGATGTGCGCGCTGTTGCACCTGAGCGCGGTGATCCCCGAACACCCCGAAGCGGCGCACTGGCGGAGCTTCGCTTTGGATGACCTCGAGCGGCAGATCAATGCTTATTGCGGCAAGAGCGGGGCATGGGAGGAGTCCATCAATTACGCGCTTTATACGCTTTCTTACTTCATCATCACCTTTCGGATCGCGAAACATCGGCTCGATCTTGACTATTTTCAAGATGAACGGATGCGACGGTTCGCGGGCTGGCTGACGCGGTTCCTCGGTCCTCTCGACAAACGGTGGAACCAGCACACCTTTCCGGGCATCGGCAATGCCCTTTGTCCGAGCGGGGGAGGCGAATATCTGCTTTGCTTCGCAAGCGAACTTGATCCTGATGATCCGTTGCGGGCTGATTTGATGGCGGCCTACCAGCGCCTTGGGCCAGGCTGCGGTCTCATCGAACACTACCCGGTGATCATGGCCGCGATGGCGGACGTTCCGGAACGCGATTATCCGTTGCGCCCGCTTTCGAGCGAGTACATGGACGAACTCGGCGTGGCCATGCGCCACGGGCAACCCAGCCCGCAGTCGCTACGCGCCAGCGTTGCGGGCGGGCCCGGCCCGCGCGAGAGCTACCTGTTCCAGAAAATCGGGTTCTTCAAAGACCATTACGAAGCTGATGAAACCGCTTTCAACTGGTATGCGAAGGGCACGCCCCTCTGCATGGACTACGGCACCTACACGATAGAGGCAAGCGTTGCTTCGGCGCACAACCTGGTCGAGATTCCCGATCAGGACAGTCTACGCCGGGGCTATCTGGAGCAAGCGCTGTTTTCCGCGTTCGCCGATTACACGCACTGCGAAATGCCCGTGACCTTGAAACTGCTGTGGGGACGCGGGCGCTCATTCGAGGAAGTGGATGCGGCGGACGGCCTGGTGACGTGGGAAAAGACGCCTTATTACTATATTGGCGACGACAATCCCGTCGGCCCGAAAACCTGGAAGACGCGCCTGCTGCTGTTCGTCAAACCCGACTATGTGGCGCTCTTCGACCGCGTCTATGGCGACGTGCCGCATCGTTTCTGTTTGCACGTCGTGGGGGATCGTCTCCGGCGCGAGGGGGCGTTGCTGAAGGCCGACGGCCGGTTCGACCTCGATCTGCTGGGCCTGGTTCAGCACCCCGCGGAGTTTGACGCGCAGACCGGCGCGCTGGTTCCCCGCAGGGCCGGAGATAACGAGGAAGCGCGGCGCGCGCACGCGCAGTCGTGGTTCCGGATCTATAATCGCAAGGACGGCATCTATCGGACCGTTCTCTTCGCCAGGGAGCGCTCCCGCGCCGTGACGCTTGCGCCGGAGGGTCCCTACGGCATCCGCGTGACCACTCCCGAATACACGGATTATGTGTTTCTCCATAACGAGCCTGTGGAAACCCGTGTAGACGGCGCCTATTTTGCCGGACGCGTCGGCTGGATTCGCCGCGAGGCCGGCGGCGCGGTGCGCGCCGTAGTGCCTGACGGCCGCGGGATCGCCGCCTTCGGCCTGACGCTTGACGGCCGCGGTCCGTGGGTCTATAACGAGGATGACCGCGCCGCGATTCGCCTGGCGGGCGGAGCGCCGCGCGTCGTGCGGGTGGGAGGCGAATAGTAACTCCTCACGGAGTCAAGATTGTGGCTCTACGTGCCGCAAAAAACCCGCAAGAAAGCCTTCATTACCAACGTGCTGGAGGAGCAGGAAACCCATCCGCCGATCGGACCGTATTTCGCGGATGGTCCGGTGAAAGTTTCAGTTTATGCGCATATTATTTTCCATTCGTTCGATCCTAATATAGCTTGATCTTTTGTTCAGACTGGTTATCGTTCAAACATATCGGAAAACTTGTCGGATAGAAATGACTTGCAGGGAGAATAGAAATGAATTGGGACGATTACATCACGATCGATCCGAAAGTGTTGGTCGGCAAGCCGGTCATCAAAGGCACACGGCTGGCGGTGGAATTCATTGTCGGACTTTTGGCCCAGGGATGGAGCGAGGATGAAATCATGCGTAATTATCCGGGCGTCAATCGGGAACAAATTCATGCGTGTTTGGCCTACGCGCAGGATCGCCTGAGCTTGGAACATCTTTATGCCGTGACGGCTTGAATGAAACTGCTTGCCGATGAGAATGTGGCCGGGGACATTGTCAGCCTGCTCCGTCAACGGGGCCATGATGTTGCGTGGATCCGGCAGGATTGCCCCGGCTCCGCTGACGATTATGTCTTGGCTCGCTCCGCGCGGGAACAGCGTTTACTGCTGACATTCGATAAGGATTTTGGCGAGCTCGTCTGGCGAGGCGGCCAAGATGCCTCGGCAGGCGCGGTGCTCTTTGCCCGGATCGACGATGCGGTCAGGCACGCCATCCTGCACGGGAACGCCGAACGCGTGCTCGGCGGCTATGCGGCCATGCGAGAGAACAATCAGGAAAAGAATTCGATCGGAAGAAGGTTCCTATGACGGCAACCGAAAAACTGCGTGTCGCCCAGATCGGGGTGGGCGGGTTTGGCGCTTATCGGCGCGAACGCCTGCGCGAAACGGGGCTGTTCGAGCTGGCGGCGGCCTGCGACCGCAATCCGGAAGCGCTGGAGCGATGCCGCCGGGAGGATGGGGCGCAACCCTGCGCGAGCTACGAGGAATTGCTGGCCGTGCCCGGCTTGGAAGCGGTTATCATATGCACGGGCGCGAAATATCACGCCGCGCAGGTCATTCAGGCCGCCGAGCGCGGCTTGCACGTCTTTGTCGAAAAACCGCTATGCGGCAAGACCGAGGAATTGCGTGAGCTGCTCGCCGCGCAAAAGCGCACGGGCGTGAAGATCGGCGTGGGCCATAACGATCATACCAGCGACGCCGGATCGCTGGCGATCAAGCGCAAAATTGATGGCGGCGAACTGGGCCGCATCGCCGCCTTCGAGTACACGACGGCGCACAGCGGCGGGTTTGCGATTCAACCGGGCGATTGGCGGGGCGATCCGGACTGCAATCCCGGCGGCATGCTGTTCCAATGCGGCGTCCACGGCCTCCACGAGTTGATGTTTTATTTCGGGCCCGTGGCCGAGGTCTTCTGCATGCTGCGCTATGATCTGCACACGACCGCCACGGCGGACGTGGCGATCTGCCAATTGCGGTTCAGTTCCGGCCTGATCGGGACGCTGCATGCCTACCATGTGACCCCCTATCGCCACACGTTGAGCATTTTCTGCACGCAAACGAACATCTATCGGGAATAACTGGGCTTCGACGAAGGCACGAAGCTGTGGTTGCAGACCACGCATCTGGACGGAAAAAAGGAGCCCCACGTGCCGTTAGCGGTCACAGGGACTACCGACATCTGCGGCAACCTGCGCAGCTTTTACCAGGCGATCAAGCGCGGCGGCGAGCCTTGCCCATCGCTGGCGGATGGCGCGCGGGCCGTGCAGGTCGTGTTTGCGGCTGACGAATCCGCGCGCACCGGCCGGCCGGTCGCCGTGCCTAAGTTGGAATGTCAGACATGAACAGCCGTTATTTCTCACGACCAAGAAACGGGTTAATGTTTCTCACGGTTCTTAATCCCCGCTATGCCTGGCCGAAGATAATCTGGTGTTTTTGTGCGAGGTAGTATTGAAAATCGGACAGCGACACATCCGGGGGAACGGAGTGGTCAATGGTCGGAATATAGCCACCCTCGTGAATGAGCGGCGCGATCCTGGCGATTTGCGCGTCAATCGCGCGCCGGCCCTTGGCGATTTCCCGTTTGTCCACGCCGCCCAGCATGCTGAAACTTTTGCCGTACTTCTTGCGCATCGCCACCGGGTCCATGCCGGCGGCCACTTCCATGGGGCTGAACCCATCCACCCCCGCCTCCAGGAAAAGCGGAATCAAGACTTCGAAGTCGCCATCCGTATCCACTAATATGAGATCAACCCCGTTCGTTTTAAGAAACTGGATGAATCGCTTGTAGTGGGGGAGCAGAAACTCGCGGAACAGGTTGGGGCCGAGCAGGGGCCCGCCTTTGCCGGCCAGGTCCTCGTGAACAAAGTAGAAATCGAATTTGACTTTCCGCACCGCCGGGGTGAGGGTTCGGATAGCGAACTCGGTCAGAAAATCGAGGCATTCGCGGATGAGGTCCGGTTCGTCATAAAACAGGTAAGAGAGCGGTTCGGTGCCGCACCAGTTGCGGAGCATGCTGTAGTAGCCGAACGTGCCCGCCAACGGATCGAGCAGGGTGACGGGCTTGTCCGAGCTCCGCAGTTGACCGGCGATGGCGTTCCAGTCCCGGGGATAGCGCTCCATCGTGTCGCCCTCGTAGCGCTTACGCATGGCGCGAAAGCTTTGGGCGTCCTTAACCGGGAAAGCGATATAATGATCCATGCTCATGCGGGTGCCCCGCACGGTTCCGGTCTTGAGCGCCTTGCGGGTCCGGCCCATGCCATCGAGAAAGAGGATTTGCTCATCATTCTCCTCGATGGTCCGTTCCGCGAACGGCGGGTGGGGCGCGATGGCGTCAAGGCGGGCCGTTGCGTATCCCTCCAGGCCGAAATAGGCGTTGCCCATCATCAGGCCGCCGTCGAGGTTGCCCGGCGCGCCTTCGCCGATCCAGCGTTCGAGCGTCTGTCCCCAGAGGGCGATCTCCATGAAGGGGATGCGGTCAACAGACTTGCACTTCAAGGTGTTGACGAAACGTTCTTTGGGTGTCATTATTTTTTCTCCTTGTGAACGCAGCGGGTAGGGCGAACCCTCCGGGGGAGCCGCTCTTCATCCGACGGCTCGGCAGGCCATGCGAAGCGCTTGGCGGGGACGCTTGCCCCGCGCTACGCGGGGCCTCGCCATACCAAGATCTAAATTCCTATGCCTTTAATGTGTGTTTTCCGAAAACTTTTTAAGTTGCCCAATAGTTATCCGCCAGATTTGTCGATGATCTGACGTTTGCGGAACCGATCCAGTTTCTGATGGGAAATAAGGCGGGCCAAGGTCCTGGCATGGTCCTTGATGCGCCTGAGCACCGCCGGTTTGAACATCCGGATCCATTCTTGCGGCACGGCGCCGGCGCCGCGGAGCGCGCCGGCCAGCATTGCGGAGCGCCCGGCATTGGTATCCGCATCGCGCCCGATGTTCGTCCCGCCGATGGCCGCCTGACGGACATCCCCGTTGGCAACTTTAAGGATCGCCAGGGGTGAACCGACGATTTCCAGATGAGCGGATTGCCACCAGTTGAACATCAGGCATTTGGCATAGAGTTCCTTGCGCGCGGCGAAAACGTCATCATACTTCTTCGCCACGGCAAGGCAGGCGGCAAGATAGTCATGGCAGTTCTTGAACCGCCGCCCATCCAGCGTGCGTAACTGGTCGGCATAGGAAAGCGGCCAGTCATGGGAAGCGACTTTCAGCGCCGCGTCCCAAACCCGGTCCACCGTTGCATCCGGGCGCATGGCCTCCGCCACCGCCGCCGCGAGAATGGAGGTAGCCGCAATCTCGATTCCCCGGACGTGCATGTAGGCAATGGCCGGGGCATCCACCACGACGTAATCCGGGTCGGCGAGATGATAAAGGCCCACCGGCTCAATGCACATCACTGAGGTTCCCATGGGGTTCCAGTGGCCGGTGATCCGCGGATCCCAGCCGGCGCGAATCAGGTTGTAGGAATGGCGGTCGTTGAATGGCCAAAGGTTCGCGCGCGACCGTTGAGCGCACCAGGTGCGGGCCAGATGGCGGGCCATGACCGGGCGGCCCTGCCGCGCCAGGTAGGTTTCCAGCAGCAACATCATCTGCTGGTTGTCATCCTCGCTTTCGAGGCGTTCCGGCTTCAAAATGGTTTTGATGCCGCCGGGATACTGGGCATCAATCTCCGCGTATGACCTGCCTTCGACCGGCGAACCCATGGCGTTGCCGATGGAACTCGCCAACAAGCAGCCGGAGATCTTGTCTTCCAGCAGGCTCATCCCATTTTGCTTTTTGCGCAACAAGGTTTCATGAACGGTGATGATTGCCTTTTCCCGTTGCCTGCGTTTCTCCACCACCGGAATGATGGGATGCCATGCCCGGGCAATCGGTTCCGCCCAACGCCGCCACTCCTCCGGGAAAATCCGCCGTCCATGCCGGGCGCCGAGGATGGCTCCGCCCAGGATCGGGGCGCCCAGTGGCTCCCGCCCCGGCAGGGGACAAAGCAACAGGGACAACAATAAGCGGGGGTCGCGATCCAGCGGTTCTTTCAGCAACGGCAGAACAAAACGAATCGGGTTGGGCGCCAGCGGGCTCGATTCCCGTTGCGCGCCGGGAAAACCCTTCAGCCAGCGGTTGATGTGTTCGTTCTTTTTCCCGTTGTCGGCAAACCATTCTTTAGTCGAACGAACGCAATAATCAAGTTCGTCGAAAACCTCCCGGTTGTTCTCCCGCGCAATATCAAGAACGGCGCGGACGATCGCTTCCGGATCGGGGTTCGGGTCGAAAGCCGACGCGATCGCGGCGGCGGCCAAACCGGCCCAGTCGGCGCCCAGGCGCGGCTGGCAAACCGAAGCCAGCTCCACGCCGTCCAGGTAGGCGTATTCCGGATCGCCATAGTGAAAAATGCCGACGGCGGCCATGGCATCCGCCACGAGGCCGGATGGGACGGTGCCCATTCCGCTGATGCGCGGGTTACAGCCTTCATTCAGTAATTCCTGGGTGGTATTAAATAACATCCACAGGGTGCGATTCGCGCCGGCAATCGCCCGGTTATTCTGAAGCGCCCGCGCGAAATCCTCGGGCGTGGCCCGGCCCCGTTTGTCCACATACGCGCGCATGCCGATAGCGATCAGTGGCGTTAATCGCGGATTGAGCCAATGTTGGGCATAACGGTGCTGTTGCCGGTACGCTTTGTCCGCCGCGGGGCTGACCGGCGCCAGGTTCAAGTTGAGCAGGTCTTTCGCGCCGCTGACCTGGCGATAGCGTTCCGCATGCACATGACAGGTCCAACCGAGTTCGGCGCCGATGGCCGCGCCAACCAGGCAACCCTCGATGCGATCGCGCAACGTCAGGTTGCCTTTAACACGAGCGTCTATATTTCGTTTTTTCATTCTTTAAGTCAGGTTATAGTTTCTCGCAGTCGCATACATGGCAAGCGCGTTATGGATCTTGACATCAGGATGGATTCCCGACGTTGAACCAATAATGATTCGCTGTCTACCAGCGTCTTCAATGGCGCTGATCACGGCTTTCTTAACGTCCTGAGGAGTGCCAAAGGCGAGCAACTGCGTGTTATCAATCGGCTGGGAGAGAGGAAGTCCGGGGTATTTTACGCGCATTTTTTTGACATCCATCTGACAGTAAGGCTCGCAGGGGTGAATCTCATCAACGCCGGCGGCGATGAAATCATCCATGACGGGCCATTTGTAGCCGTCAAGAAATGCCAGAACGTAATAACCATGCTTTTTCCACCGGTCAATTTTCTTCTTTTCGCGCGGGATAATCTCTTTTTTAAATAATTCTGGCGAGTACAGAAGGCTGCTGTTTGTGCCGGTAGCGACGCTTATCTGGGCAAAAGGCGAGACATGGGCACAGGCAAAATTATCAATAAAACAAAGGCTATAATCAGTCAGAGCATCAAGATAATTAGCCGCTGTCTCTGGATAATCCTGATAAAAATACCACCAGTTGGTTTCATCATACCTTTCGGTAGCAACAGCTAAAGGATTTACA
>JACPGN010000068.1 GCA_016182435.1 Lentisphaerota bacterium
CCCATTTTGTCGCCGCTGGGATGGCTGCGAGAATGGGCCTATAATGCTCGTCGGAGCAGCCATCCCTAAGCGGCGACCACTATATGTTGGGGGTCTTCACTCTAAAGCCTGAAGGACCGCTTATGATTAACCAGGATTGGGATCTCAAGCCGCGCGCTACGCAGTGCGGCCAGTGTCAAACACCGTTTGCTCAGGGCCAGGAATATGTGTCGCGGCTGACCTACGGGCCCCAAGGGTATGAGCGCCTGGATTGCTGCGGGGCTTGTTGGGCCCAAGGCCAGGGCGCGGCCGAGGCCATCAGCGTCTGGCATGGTGTTTTTGAGATGCCGCCCCCGCCGGAGCCGGAGCCAGTAAAAAAGGAAACGGCGGAGTCGCTCCTGCGCGCGCTTCTGGAGAAAAATGATCCGGCGCAAGGCAATGTCCTTTTTATTCTGGCGGTCATGCTGGAGCGGCGGCGCGTGCTGGTTGAGCGCGAAGTGCAGAGACGCGCTGGCGGCAAACTGGTGCGTATTTATGAACACCGCCAAACCGGCGACTCGTTTATCATCACCGATCCACAGTTGCGCCTGGACCAGGTCAAACAGGTCCAGACTGAAGTAATGGCCCTGCTTGCCGCGCCGGCGCCGGCGCAGGCCGTTCCCCCGTCGTAACCTGGAAGAAGATTCACCACTGATTACACGGATGGCACGGATATGCAATACCGCGATGGGAACAGGTGGTGAAATGAATCCCGCGCGGCGCGGAATGAAAAAATCCGTGCAATCCGTGTAATCCGTGGTCAAAAATCAGGTAAATGCGGCATCTGAATAGCAACCTTATTAATATGCTGGATTATAAAATCAGCGGCGCAAAGGTGCTGGATGGCACTCTCGCCGAGCCGATCCAATCCGATGTTGGCGTCGCTGGCGACCGCATTACCGCCATCGGCGACCTGAGCCGCGCTGAGGCCGCCGCAGTCATAAATGCCGAAGGCCGCTATGTGGCGCCCGGATTTATTGACGTCCATTCCCATTCTGACGCCTATCTGCTGATTGAGCCTTCCGCGCCGAGCAAGCTTTACCAGGGCGTAACGACGGAAATTGTCGGCAATTGCGGCGCCAGCGCGGCGCCCTTAGACGACCCGGCCTGGCTGCCTTCTGACTGGCGCGACCAGGTCTATCCCGGCGCCTGGCGCACGGTGGCCGACTATCGGGAACTGCTGGAGCGCGCGCGTCCGGCGCCGAACGTCATGCTGCTGATCGGCCACGGCAAACTGCGCTCATGGGTCATGGCTTATCAGGACCGTCCGGCGACGCCTGACGAGCGCCGCACCATGAGCCGGCTGCTGGAACAAAGCCTGGATGAGGGCGGGCGCGGGCTGAGTTCCGGCTTGATTTATCCACCGGGCCGGTTTGCCGCGCCGGAAGAACTCGCCGACTTGGGCGCCGTGGCCGCCCGGCGCGGCGGCATTTACACTACGCACATGCGCAGTGAAGGCAACCGCCTGCTGGAAGCAATTGAAGAGACGCTCGATCTCGCGCGCCGGACGGGGGTGCGGATCGAGATTTCCCATTTAAAAACTTCCGGACGCAGCAACTGGTCGAAAGTTGATGCCGCCCTGGAGCTGATTCGCCGCGCACGCGCTGAAGGGCTGGAGGTGGCGGCCGATCGTTATCCTTATACGGCTTCCGGCACGGATTTGGACGTCATCCTGCCGGCCTGGGCGCAGGAAGGCGGGCGGGATGCCGTGTTGCGGCGCCTGCGTGATCCTGCTGACCGCGCGCGCCTGCGGCAGGATTTGGCAAGTGCGCGGCCGGGGGATGATGACTGGGAAGCGATTACGGTCGGCTCTACCCGTGAGACATCATTTCGCGGGCAACCCTTGCTGGAAGTTGCCCGGATGCTGGGCGTAGATCCGGGCGAGGCGGCCTTGCGGCTGATGGAAGCTGACGAGTTGAAGACCAGCGCATTTTTCTTCGGAATGTGCGAAGAAAACCTATGGAAAATTCTGGCGGAGCCTTACGTTATGTTGGGCTCCGACGCCTCGGTGCGCGCGATCTCCGGACCGCTCAACCGTGACTTTCCGCATCC
>JACPGN010000302.1 GCA_016182435.1 Lentisphaerota bacterium
ATCTTCGCGGGCCTTTCCGACCAGGAACGCCAGGATCGGGCCCTCATTAAGCGCATTGGCAATGACCTGATCCTGCGGCGGGCCGCCGATATTCTGCTCGGCCTCAAGGCTCTGGACTTCAAGGTGCGCTGACTTCAAGTTGAAAGCTGCGCGCATAATCTCATGGAGCGGCCCCGTCTGCGGCGCTGAGCGTATGGTTGACGAGGTGGTAGCTGCCTTGCGTCAGGGTGAGTTGGTTATTCTGCCGACCGATACCGTGTATGGCGTGGCCGCCGACCCGCGCGCGCCCGGCGCCGAACGTCGCCTTTTCCGGGCTAAGCGCCGGCTGGACGACAAACCGATTCCACTGCTGGCCGCCGATTGCCGCCAGGTGGAGGCTTGCCAAGCCCGGTTGGGCGGCATCGGCCGAGCTTTGGCAAATCGTTACTGGCCGGGCGCGCTGACCATGGTGCTCAAGACTGGAGATGGTTGGGAAGGTTTTCGCGTTCCCGATCATCCCGCCGCACTTGCCATCCTCCGGGCCTTTGGGCGGCCATTGCGCGTTACCAGCGCTAACAGAAGTGGTCGTCCCCCGGCCCTGACGGTTAAGGCCGCCGTCACAGCGCTGGGCTCGGTCGTGGCCTTGGCGGTGGATGCGGGACCTTCCCCGGGCGGAGTGCCGAGTACGGTGGTTCAAATCGAACTGGGCAAACATCTAATCCTGCGGGAAGGCGCCATTCCGCGCGCGGAGATAGCCCAGACCGTGGCGCACGGCAAAAAAAAACATGCCCCAGCATAAACTCCAGATCCTGTTTGTCTGCACGGGCAACCTGTGCCGGAGCCCCGTGGCGGAATATCTCCTGCGGCGCCAATTGGGCCTTGAGACCCCCTGGCAGGTCCGTTCCGCCGGATTGTTTGCCGGCCAAGGGACGCCCGCCAGCCCGCCGGCCATCGAAGTTCTACGGGAGCGCGGCATCAATCTGCGGCCCCACCGCAGCCGCCAGGTAACCAAAGAAATGGTTGACGCCGCGACCCTGATTGTGGTAATGACCAATGAACATCTGGCGGAACTTAAGCGCCGGTTTCCGGAAGCTCAAGACCGGATTTACCTGCTCAAATCATTTTGTTCCAGCGGCGATGACCGCGATATTCGCGACCCGCTTGGCGGAACGGCGTTCGTTTACCGGGCCGTGTGCAATGAGATTGAGGCAGCCCTGCCCGGCTTGATCTTATATCTGAAATCCTATGCCGACGAACGCGGCGCGCCGAAGGATTAAGCGGGAAAAGGGTAATGCCTCAATCTTCTAAGGGTAAGTTGCGAACATCAACGCTGTCATTCCCGCGAAAGCGGGAATCCAGCATTGCCTGCCCGGCCACAGGCCAGGGATTTTTCTGGATTCCCGACTCGTGCTTCGTAGCGAAGGCTTACTTCGCAGAGTAGCATCATGTCGGGAATGACCCGCCTGCAGCGCTGTGCGCAGCACTGCGGGCAGGCAATCAGCCCTCAAGACTGAGGCATAACACATCTGGGCTTGGGTTGCACAATTTAGGCTGTCCCCCAGATGGCTCAAGGGGTACGAAAAAGGGACACATGAAAATAGCCATTGGCGCCGATCACGGCGGCTTTACGCTGAAGGAAGGCCTCAAGAAATCCCTGGCGGAGCAAGCGGTCCAGGTCGAGGATGTCGGCTGTTTCAGCAAGGACCCGGTGGATTACCCGGACGTTGCCGCGCTCGTGGCGGGCAAGCTTTCCCAGGGCCTGGTGGATCAGGGCATCGTGATTTGCACAACGGGCATCGGGATGAGCATCGTAGCCAATAAATTCCCGCGCGTGCGCGCCGCATTGTGCCTCAATCCCCGTATGGCCAGGATGGCCCGCGCCCACAATAACGCCAATATGCTGGCCATGGGCGGCGAGCTGCTGAGTTTGCCTGAGGCCCAGGCGATCCTGGAGGCCTGGCTGCGCGAAGATTTCGACGCCAGCGAACGCCACCGCCGGCGCGTGCGCAAAATCCAGCAGTATTCCTGCAATACCGTGGATCCCATTGACGTCTATGAGCCTGACCCCGAAATCTACACGGTGCTGCGTAACGAGGCTACGCGCGAGAGCGAAAACCTGGAGCTCATCGCCTCCGAAAATTATGTCAGCCAGTCCATCCAGGAAGCTGCCGGTTCATTGCTGACCAACAAATACGCGGAAGGCTATCCCGGCAAACGCTGGTACGACGGCTGTAAATTCGTCGACGAGGCCGAGCGCCTGGCCATTGACCGCGCCAAACAACTCTTCGGCGCCGAGCACGTCAACGTGCAGCCCCACTGCGGCAGCTCGGCCAACCTGGCCGTGTACCTGACGCTGCTCAAGCCCGGCGAGCGCATGTTGGCCATGGACCCCAGCGCGGGAGGACACCTGACCCACGGCCTGAAAGCCAACGTGTCCGGGATGCTGTTTGACGTCCGGCACTATGGCGTCAGCCGCGACACGGAGCAATTGGATTACGACGCTATTTTCCAACTGGCCAAGGAGCATAAGCCCAAGCTGATTGTAACCGGCGCCAGCGCCTATCCGCGGCTCATTGATTTTAAGCGCTTCCGCAAAATCGCCGACAGCGTCTCGGCCTACTTGATGGCCGATATCGCCCACATCGCCGGCCTGGTGGTCACGGGTCATCACCCCAATCCCGTGCCGTGCGCCGAGTTTGTAACCGGCACAACGCATAAGACGCTGCGCGGCCCGCGCGGCGGATTCATTCTCTGCCAGGAGCGCTTTGCCCAGGATATTGACCGCATGATTTTCCCGGGGTTGCAGGGCGGTCCCTTGATGCACATTATCGCGGCCAAGGCCGTTTGTTTCCACGAAGCGCTCCAGCCCGCCTTTAAAAAGTATCAGGAACAGGTGGTGGCTAATGCCCAAACCCTGGCGGAAGCCTTGAAGGCCGAAGGCCTGCGGATTGTCTCCGGCGGCACTGACAATCACCTGATGCTGGTGGACTTAAGCGCTTTGAACGTGACCGGCAGGGATGCCGCCCATGCCCTGGACCAGGCCGGCATTACCGTCAATAAAAACATGATTCCCTTTGATACCAAAAGCCCTTTCATCACCTCGGGAATTCGCCTCGGCACGCCGGCGGTCACTACCCGGGGCATGCGCGCGCCGGAAATGAAACTGATTGCCGGATGGATCGTCCAAGGCCTGCGCAATCTCAATTCCACCGATACGCTCGCCAACATTAAACAACAGGTCAAAGCCCTGACCAGCAAGTTTCCACTGCCGTGAAGAGTGCCGAGCAATGGATGCCGTTATCCACGCGGAAACATTGACCAGGATTTTCCGCGATTTCTGGCGGCGGCCCAAGGTCTGCGCGGTCAACGCCGTTAGCTTCGATGTCCAGCCGGGCGAGGTCTTCGGCCTGCTGGGTCCGAACGGCTCCGGCAAAACCACTACGCTGCGCATGATCCTCGGCCTGCTGAATCCCACCCGCGGCACGCTCACCGTCTTCGGGCGCTCGCCCCGCGATGTCGCCACCAAGGCGCGCCTCGGATACCTTCCGGAAGAATCCTGCCTTTATCCCTATCTCACGGCCCGCGAAACACTGAATTTTTACGGCCGGCTCTTTGATTTAAGCCGGCCCAAGCGCCAAGCTCATATTGACCAGCTCCTCGCCATGAGCGCTCTGCAACTCTCCCAGCACCGGCCGGTGAGCGAATTTTCCAGGGGCATGGCCCGCCGCCTCGGCCTGGCCCAGGCGCTGATTAACGACCCCGACCTGATTGTCCTCGATGAGCCGACCGCCGGACTCGATCCCATCGGCTGCCGTCAAGTTAAGGACTTGATTCTGACCCTGGCCCGGCGCGGGAAAACCGTGATCCTCTCTTCGCACCTGCTGGCCGATGTCGAACATGTCTGCGACCGGGTGGCGATTATGGATAACGGCGCCATCCTGGTCCAGGGCCGCATCCGCGATTTGCTGGAACAACCTGACCGCTGCCGCCTGACCTTCCCCGCCCTGCCTGCGGAGCGGCTTGCCAGCGTCCTGCAGGCGCTGCGCCGCGAGACCGGAGATACCCCGGAGATTGACCATCCGGCTCTGACCCTGGAACAGTTTTTCATTGAAACCATCAGCCAGACCGGACATGAGAAGACGGTGTCCGGCGGCGGGCCGGGGCAAGGCGTGGCGGAGTTCCTGAAGTCGCAACCGAAGCAAACATCGACTTGTCCGCCATAGTCCCGACTCTCCGAGAGGTCGGGCCGACGGAGGAACACTCAACGCCCAACGCCCAACGTCGAATAAAATGAGACCTGCCGCTGTCGCCATGTATATTTCTTTCATTGAGCGTTCGATGTTGGATGTTGGATGTTCGGCGTTTGCTTAGGTATCCATTCATCGTATGGAACCATCGTCATGCTGATGCGAATCTTAGCCATTTCCGGATTAACCATCCGCACGGCGATTCGCTCGCGGGTCTTTGCCCTGCTGATCGCGCTGGTGGTGATCGCCTGCGCCGGATTGCCGCTTATCATCAAAAGCGATGGCACGCTTGCCGGCCAGGCGCAACTCTTTATTCACTACGCGCTTGGCCTGGCGGTAGCGCTGCTCTCGCTGGCGGCGGCCTGGTCGGCCGCCGGCGCTGTCTCCTTAGAAGTCTCCGGCCGCCAGATGCACGTGCTCCTCACCAAGCCCGTGCATGCCTTCGAAATTTGGCTGGGCAAATGGCTGGGACTTCTAACCATCAACCTGGTTATGCTGGCCCTGGCCGGGGGACTGATTTACGCTCTGCTGCGCTGGACTACGCGCAGCGCCGTGTCCGGCGATGCCGGACAGCGCCTGCGCGAAGAAATCTTGACCGCGCACCGGGTGCTCCCGCCTGAACAACCGGTTGTCAAGCTCCGGCAACTGCCGGACGTGGGGCCCATCATGTTTGCTGTTCCGCCGGAAGGC
>JACPGN010000050.1 GCA_016182435.1 Lentisphaerota bacterium
TCTCGCCGGCTTTTGCTCAGTTGTTCGGCGTCCGCCAGGAAAATTTCACCATGGTGCGCGAACCGGATGGCGGCGCCATCTGGTCGCCGCCGCCGCGGACCTGGGGCGAGTATCTGCCGGCCACAATGCTGGAAGGCATTGGTGTGCTGGCCGGGCATCGGCTACGGGCCAATGTCTATATTGAAACCTTCACGGTCCAAGGCAGCGAGCCATGCCTGATGTATGGCGCGCAGGTGGCCGGGGTGCGGCGCGCGCTCGGCAAAGGAACAGCCATTTTGTTGGGAACTTACCTTGGCCACAACGGCGCCGCCTATCCGGACGAGTCCACGCGCTCCGCGGTGGCGGCTTTGTTGCGCTCGGCCGGCGTTGCCGGCAATAATGTTGGCCGGCTGTTAGTGCGCCGCCGGGCCATTTCTGGTAAGGAAGCCTGGTTGTTTACCAATCCCACTGAAAGACCGGTTACCGAGACCATTTCCGTTTCCGGGTGGAAGCGGGTTGAAGACCTGCTGGGCGAACAGTTGCCGCGTAACGGCGATTGTATTAGTCTAAGCGTCAACAGCTTAGATGTGCGCGCTTTGGTGCTATACGGAACGTCATAAGATAAGTAATGCAGCATGACTTAAGGTAGGGACGGCTCGCCGAGCCGTCCGCGGCGCCCCGCTCATGGCGGGGCGCCCTACCACGAGCTGCTGTGCTATTATTTTCGCCATTTATAACGAAAGCGAATAAAGGAGGAAACAAATCATGGCCGGCATCTTTCGTTTTTCATTTGGTCCTTGGAACATTCATTCCGGAGCAGACCCTTTCGGGCCGTCCGTCCGCCGGAGCATTTCCTTTAACCGCAAGCTGGCGTTCTACCGCAAGCTGGGCTTCACGGGCGTGCAATTCCATGATGACGACGCCGTGCCGGACATGAACTCCCTCAGTCCGGCACAGATTGTCCGGAAAGCCGCGGCGGTTAAACGCCAGCTTGCTGCCCACGGGCTTAAGGCCGAATTTGTTGCGCCCCGGCTATGGGAAGACAAGCGCACCATAGATGGCGCTTATACCGCCAATGATCCCAAGTGCCGCGCCTATGCCCTGGAGCGCAGCAAGCGCTGCGTGGATATCGCCAACGCGCTGGACACGGACCTGCTTGTGCTCTGGCTGGCGCGCGAAGGCACCTACGTGCGCGAAGCCAAGGACAGTAAAGTGGCCGTGGACCGCCTCCTGGAGGCCATTGATGTTATCCTCGATTATGATGCGCGCATCCGCATTGCCATTGAGCCTAAACCGAATGAGCCCATGGACCATGCTTACCTGCCCACCGCCGGCCATGCCGTTGCCCTGGCGTTTCGCAGTCATGACCCGAATCGGGTGGGGGTCAACATCGAAAGCGCCCATGCCATCCTGGCCGGGCTGGACCCGTCCGACGAAATGGGCTTTGCGCTTTCCTTTGACAAACTCTGGACCGTCCACTTGAACGACCAGAATGGGCTCAAGTTTGACCAGGACAAGACCTTCGGCGCCGTGGACCTGCGCCGGGCCTTCAACCAGGTGCGCATCCTGGATCTCCACGATTATGGCCGGAGGGGAGAATTTGTCGGCTTAGATGTCAAGGCCATGCGCACGCAGAAGGATGAGGTGGCCACCCGCCACTTGAGCAACAGCCGCGCCATTTTTCAGCGGCTCCTGGAGATTTCGCGCGGTTTAAGCGCCGCCAAACTCAATGCACTGATCGCGGCGCGCGACTATGAAGCGCTGGAAATGTATATTGTCATATGAAGCGCTGGAAATGTATATTGTCAGCCGCTTGCTTGGAAAATGACGTTTGGGACAGTGTAGTGAGTCGAACGCTTCTTTATATTTGGCGATGATGTCACCAACTGGTTGTCATTCCCGTGCAAGCGGGAATCCAGAGCAGAAGGAATATCTGGATTCCCATTTTCATGGGAATGACTGATAGGATCTCGATTGAATCGGGATGATATAACATCGTATCTTCACTTTTAAAGAAAGACATTGATTGAATATTGATTGGAACGAAAATGAAATCAAAACCCATTCGTCAACATCCGCTGCCCTTTGAGTTTCCCGGCGCTAATTGGTTTGATCGCCGGGAAGAACAGGCCGCGTTGCGCGTGATCAGGGCCAAAAGCCCCTTCCGCTATTACGGGCCAAAGTGCGGGTTTGAGGTGGATCACCTGGAAGCGGAGTTCGCTCGCGACCTCGGCGTCAAGTATGCCTTGGCGGTCAGCAGCGGCACCCAGGCCCTGGCCACTGCTATGTCCGCCCTGGGTATCGGGCCGGGCGCGGAAGTGATCGTGCCGGCCTACCTGTGGATTGCGATCGTGGCGGGAGTTGTGCGGCTGGGCGCCATTCCGGTGCTGGCGGATATTGACGATTCCTTTACGCTTGATCCGCAGTCCTTGGCGCGGCGCATCACCAAGCGCACAGCCCTGATTGTTGTCGTCCACATGAGCGGGGCGAGCGCCGACATGGCGGCCATTCATAAGATAGCCCGTAGACATAAGTTGCCGGTTTTGGAAGATTGCGCCCAATGTAACGGCGGCTCCTTCAAAGGCCGCAAGGTCGGCTCCCTGGGCGCCATGGGTATTTTCAGCTTGCAGTTGAATAAGAATATGACCACGGGCGAAGGCGGCATGATTGTGACCAATTCAACCAATTTATTCCACCGCGCCTCGGCCATTCACGACCTGGGCTATCCGCGCATCGGCGGGCGGCTGGTCATGGAAAACGGGCCTTATGCCCTATGGGGCTTCGGCGGCCGCTTAAATGAGATTGCCGGCGCCATTGGCCGCGTGCAATTAAAGAAGCTGCCGCGCATTGTCGCGGCGATGCGCCGCGCCAAGGAGCGGATTAAGCAAGGAATCAAAGATCTACCGGGCTTGTCGTTCCGCCGGCTTAACGATCCTAAGGGCGATACGGGCGCGTTCCTGATCATTATGCTTCCTCACGCGCCCGCCGCCAGGCAATTCGCCAAGGCGCTCAACGCCGACAACATCTTTGCGGGCATGTCCTCCACCATGCGGGTGGCGGATTTTGGCATGCATGTCTATTCCAATATCCATTCGCTGGTTCGGAAACACAGCAATAGTTTCGATGGCTTTCCCTGGACGCTGGAAGCCAATAAGCTGAGCGTCTATAAC
>JACPGN010000292.1 GCA_016182435.1 Lentisphaerota bacterium
CGGCATCGTTACCATCACCGGGGCGAGCGCGCTCAATTCGCCGCAGGTCGTTACCGTGAATCTGGTGGTGAACAAGCTCAACCAGACAATTACTTTCCCGGCAATTCCGGACCAAACAGTGACGTCGCGAGTTGGGCTGGTGGCGACGGCCAGTTCGGGATTGCCGGTCAGCTTTGCCGTGGTCTCCGGGCCAGGGATAATTACCGGCGGGACGAACCTTACGTTCTCGGCCGGCGGCACGGTCAAGGTTGTGGCGTCGCAGGCGGGTAATGCGATCTGGAAGGCGGCGCCTTTGGTGACGAATGCAGTAATTGTGAGAACTGGACCTCCGGGCGTGCTGCAATTTGCGGTGGCGTCGGTCGAGGCCGATGAAGGCGGCGCCTCGGTGACGCTGACGGTGACAAGGACACAAGGCAGTTATGGGCCCGCGCACGTGGACTACGCGACCGTCGCTGGGACGGCAACCGAAGGGTTAGATTATCAAGCGGCAAGCGGCAGGCTCTCCTGGCCGGATGGGGATACTTCCAGCAAGACCATTACCGTGCCCATCACCGATGACAGTCTTGATGAGAATAACGAGATCTTCACGGTCCTGCTCAAGAATGCCTGTGGCGCCAGCCTGGGTCCGCTCAATCCAGCGAGCGTGACGATCATAGATAATGATGCGACTCCGCAGCCCGGGACCATTCAATTTGGCGCGTCATCCTACAGTGTCCATGAGAATGGCGGAACCGTTACGCTTACGGTGACCAGGATAGGCGGCAGTGATGGACCGGCCACGGTCGCGTATGCCACTCATGATGGCACGGCCCTGGGCGGCTCCGATTATACGTCTCAATCCGGGACCTTGTCCTGGCCGGATGGCGACACATCCAGCAAGACCATCACCGTTTCCATCACCGATGACAGCATTGATGAAAGCGATGAGACTTTCACGGTGACATTAAGCAATGTCACTGGCGCTGGCCTGGGTTCGCCCAATGTGGCGACGGTGGCAATCGTGGATAATGACACTTCTCTCGATCCGGGAACCATCCAATTAAGCGCATCGTCCTACCGCGTCAATGAGGGCGCCGGGACCGTTACCCTCACGGTAACTCGAACAGGCGGCAGTTCTGGGCCGGCCACGGTCGCGTTTGCGACGGCCGATGGCACGGCTTTGGGCAGCTCCGATTATACCTCGCGGTCCGGGACCTTGTCTTGGCCGGCTGGGGACAGTTTGAGCAGGACCATCACCGTTTCCATCACCGATGATACTATTGATGAAAACGATGAGACCTTCACGGTAACGCTGAGTAATGTCACTGGCGCAAGCCTCGGCTCGCCTGCCTCAGCGATCGTAACGATCGTGGATAACGATGATCCGCCGGTCGGTCAGGACGAAGCCGACCTGGAAGTTTCCGACTTCAAGTTTGTGCCGGTCAATTTGTGGGCGGGCGATCATCCGGCCGAGATCGAGTTCGTGCTGGTCAACGGAGGGCCGGCGGATATTGACACCCAGGGCACGCAACTGGAGATTTCCTTCTACTTGTCGGTCAACCAGACGTTCGGGGACGCGGATGACATTGCGATTGGGACCAAGATCGAGGTCTTAACGCTCCCGGCGGGAGACCAGACCACAATCCGGTATCCCGGGCGGGCGCACAATGAGGATGTGACCATTCCGGAGGGGCTCACGGGCGACTACTATGTGTTCGTCAATGTCCGGCTGGCGTCGTCAACGGGCTTGTCCGACCCGGATGGCGCCTATGCCATGCGGGATGGCCCGATCAACGTGCGCATTCATCCGACCGAGGAAGGGGATCCCTCCGGTGGCGGGGAAGGCGACGGCAAGCAGCGCAGTGTGGTGAACGATTATGATGGCGATGAGCAGACCGACATGCTAAGCTATGACGAGCCCAGCGGCGAATGGACGATCCGGCTCTCGGGGTCGGAAGAGAGTGTGCGCTTTATCTTTGGCGCTCCGGGATACGAAGCCGTGTCCGGGGATTACGATGGTGATGGCAAGACGGATCCGGCGATTCATCAGCGGCAAGGCTCGGCGTGGCGGATCATGCTGTCAGGAAAAGGCTATCAGGCGATCGCTTTCGATCTTGGCGGCTCAAGCGCAACGCGCAGCGCCGTTGGGGACTACACTGGGGCAGGACGCGCGAATCCGGGATTGTATGAGGAAATGAGCGGGCGCTGGTATGTCTTGATCTCGGCCGTGGGGGCCCAAAACGCTGAGATAGCCAGTGCAGTCTTTGGCGGCAGCGGCTATCTACCGGTGGCCGGTGACTATGATGGCGACAGCAAAGTGGATCCGGCGGTGTATGGTGAAGCGACGGGGGACTGGCAGGTAATGTTGTCCGGTCAGGGCTACGGCGTGGTCTCGGCGGTCTTTGGCGGGGCCGGGTATACGCCGGTCGTCGGGGATTATGACGGCGATGGCAAGGCCGATCCGATGTTGTTCAATCAAGCAACCGGGGAATGGTTGGGCCTGATGTCGGGCAATGGCTACGCGCCGAAGCGTTTCACTTCCGGCGCCGGCGACCCGATAGCGGGTGATTTTGATGGCGATGGCATCGCCGATCCGACCGTGCTGTCCGCCACTGGCGGATTGTCCTTCCTGTCCTCTGCCTCCGCCTATCTCCGCGCCGGCCCTTACTCTCTCACTTCGCCGTAAAGGAGCTATGGATGTAATTACTCACCACGGATGGCACGGCCTGCCCGAGCGTCGGCCAGGGATAACACGGGCAGGTCAGTGGTTTCCACCATAGGCGGATCCGCCTGAGGAGGAGATTGTCTTGGGTTGCGGGCACAGGCCCGCGTTAGAAGTAACGAGCTATCACTTTATAAGGCACGCAGGGGGTGATTATGAGAACGTCCCCCAGTGGAAAAAAGAGAGGTCTGTGCCTGAGAGGGATAGCTCGTTATTTTTTCAGCCCTGCTTTCTTCATTGTCTGGTTGCTCCTTACGGCAGTTAATGCGCAAGGAGCGACGTATTACGTCAGCCCCGCCGGCAACGACGCCAACAACGGCACGAGCTGGACCCTTGCCAAGCAGACCATTCAAGCCGGCATCAATGCGGCGACCAGCGGCGATACCGTGTTGGTTGCCGACGGCACCTACCTGCTGACTAATCAGATCTCGATCTCCCCAGGCATCACCGTCCGCAGTGTCAATGGGGCTCAATCCACAACGATAGATGGCGGCGGTGTGACCCGTTGCGCCTACCTGGACCAGAATGCCGTACTGGATGGGTTCACATTAACAAACGGAGATGATCCTAACTGCGGCGGCGGAGTGTTGGTCTATGGCGGCACGGTGGCGAATTGCATGATCAGTGGTAATTCTGCTTATCGAGCCGGCGGCGGCGTTACTGTTGAAGGCGGGACGGTGATGAATTGCACAATCAGCGGGAACGCGGCCAACGAGTTCGGCGGCGGTGTGTTTATTAACCACCAGGGCGGCACGGTGGTAAATTGCACGATCAGTGGAAACTGGGCCTCCTACTGGGATGGCGGCGGCGTGTTTGTTAACCAAGGCGGGACGGTGATGAATTGCACAATCAGTGGAAACATAGCCAACATTAATGGCGGCGGCGTATATATTTACCAGGGCGGGATGGTGATGAATTGCACAATCAGTGGAAATTCGGCTTACCAGGGTGGCGGCGTGTTCGTCGGTGAAGGCACGCTGCCGAATTACACAATCAGTGGGAACTCGGCCAACTGGGGTGGCGGCGTGTTCGACTTGCGTGGCACTGTGGTAGTGGAGAATTGCACGATCAGTGGAAACTTGGCCTTTGGGAGCGGTGGCGGCGTACATAATAATGATGGTGGCACGGTGCGTAACTGCATAATGTATTACAATCAGAGCGATGATGTCTACAATAACAATAATGCCATTTCCTATAGTTGCATTGGAACGAACATTGGCGGCACTGGCAATATCACCAACGAGCCGCAGTTTGTCGCTATTGGCACGGGCTACGGCGCCAACCACGTGCCGGGCGACTACCGCCTCCGGCCAACATCTCCTTGCATCAACGCGGGCATTAATCAGTCGTGGATGACGAGCGCGACAGATCTGGATGGACTGCCGCGCATCGTGGGCGGTATCGTGGACATGGGCGCCTATGAGTTCAGCACCGAACCAGGAACTGTCCAATTCAGCGCATCGTCCTATAGCGTAAATGAAAATGCCGGGACATTGACACTCACAGTGACTCGAGCCGGCGGTCGTTCAGGCGCAGCCACTGTCGAATACGCAACGGCCGGTGGCACGGCCTCGGCCGTGTTAGACTATACATCTCAGTCCGGGACCTTGTCCTGGCCGGATGCTGACATCTCCAGCAAGACCATAACCGTTTCCATCACCGATGACAGTCTGGATGAAAACGACGAGACTTTCACGGTAACGCTGAGTAATGCCACGGGCGCAGACCTGGGTTCGCCAAGCTCGGCCATTGTTACGATCGTGGATAACGACGATCCGCCGGTCGTAGCCGACCTGGAAGTTTCCGACTTCAAGTTTGTGCCGGTGAATTTGTGGGCCGGGGATCATCCGGCCATGATCGAGTTCGTGCTGGTTAACGGAGGGCCGGCGGATATTGACACCCAGGGCACGCAACTGGAGATTACCTTCTACTTGTCGGTCAACCAGACGTTCGGGGACGCGGATGACATTGCGATCGGGACCAAGATCGAGGTCTTAACGCTCCCGGCGGGAGATCAGACCACAATCCGGTATCCAGGTCGGGCGCACAATGAGGATGTAACGATTCCGGAAGGGCTCACCGGTGACTACTATGTGTTCGTCAATGTCCGGCTGGCGTCGTCCTCTGGCTTGTCCGATCCGGATGGGGCCTATGCCATGCGCGATGGTCCGATCAACGTGCGCATTCATCCTGCCGATGGAGGTGAAGACACTGAATATCGCAACGTGGTGAATGATTATGACGGGGATGGGCTGTCGGACATGATGAGCTATGATGAGCCCAGTGGAAAATGGACGGTCCGGCTATCGGCCTCCGGAGAATTGGTGCGCTTTATCTTTGGCGGGCCGGGGTATGAAACGGTGTCTGGTGATTATGATGGGGATGGTCTGACGGACCCGGCCATCCATGACCGCCAAGGTTCGGCATGGTCTATCATGCTCTCAGAGCTGGACTATCAGACGCTCAGTTTCAATTTTGGCGGGGCAGGCGAGACGAAAGGTGTAGTTGGCGATTACGATAAGGACGGTCTGGCGGATCCAGGATTGTATGAAGAAGGGAGTGGGCGCTGGTATGTCCTGCTGTCGTATGCGGAAGACGGCAATGGAGGGATAGCCAGCGCAGTGTTCGGAGGGCTTGGATTTGCGCCGGTGGCTGGGGACTATGATGGGGACGGCAAAGTGGATCCGGCGGTGTATGCTGAAGCGACAGGGGACTGGCAGGTCCTGCTCTCCGCTCAAGGCTATGGCGTGGTCTCGGCGGCCTTTGGCGGACCGGGCAATACGCCGGTCGTCGGGGATTATGATGGCGATGGCAAAAGCGACCCGATGTTGTTCAATCAAGCAACCGGGGAATGGACGGGCCTGATGTCGGCAAACAGCTATACGCTCAAACAATTCCAATATGGCGCTCCGGGCGGCCAACCGCTCTCCGGCGATTTTGACGGCGACGGCCAGGCCGACCCTGCCGTTTTGGACTCATCCGGCGCCGGCTATTTCTGGCTCTCCAGCTCCTCCTACCTTCGCGCCGGTCCGTACTCCCTCACTTCGCCTTGAGCGCACTATCGGTCAAGCCTGCTCACCAAGCCTGCCCAGGCCAGCTTCTCAGGTTCATAGTTCAAGGTTCTAACTTCACTGATCGAAAACTGTCTAACTGTGAACTGCCTAACTGTGAACTGTCCACTGTGATTATCTACTTTGCCTTCCGCTGGCTTTGCGTTAGATTCCTCGTGCGTTTATACATGGCGACATAAATACAGTGCGCCCGGTGGGGGCACCGGGCCTACAATATCGGTTATTTTCTGTAGGCCGCCCCGATCCGGACCGGGGCGGCGTTGACTTATGTCGGTATGTCTAATCAAAGGGGTCTTGCATGGCGCAGCGTTATGTCCTTTCCGTCCTGATTGCCGACCGCGTGGGCATCCTGAGCGCGATCACCGCGGCCGTGACGGATTTGGGCGCCAATATCGAAGGGATCAGCCAGACGGTCGTCCAGGGCCTGCCCGAGCTCGGCCAGGGTTATTTCACCGTTATCATGATGGCGGCGTTTACCCACGCGGTGGGCGAGGAGACCATTCGGAACGCCATCCTGAACAGGTTTGGCAAGGACGAAGCTTCCGTGCTGGTTCGACCGTATCAAGCGCCGCGCCACGCTTGCCACGCGCCACGAGTGGCGCCGGTCGCGGGCGACCGCTATATTCTGACCATGGCCGGCCGGGACCGGAGCGGCATTCTAAAGGCGCTCACCGGGTATTTGGCTCTCAAGCAGATCAACATCGAGGACCTGTTCTTCCGCATCGTGGGCGAGCAGGTCACCCATATCGGCGAGGTCACCGTGCCGGCGCAATTAGACCTCAAACAGATTCAGGATGAACTGCGGCAGGTTATGGCGCCTTTTGCCCTGGTGGTAAGTTTGCAGCACGAAAACCTGTTCCGCGTCACGAACGAAGTGGGCGCTATCCGCCACCTGCTGAGAGAACCTTGCCGTGCATAGGTCGGATGATATTCTTGATACCGTGCGCATGCTCCAGCAGGAAAACCTGGATTTGCGCACCGTGACGCTGGGCATCAACCTGCTGGATTGCGCCGGGCGCTCCATGCCGGCGGTTACTGAGGCCGTGCGCTCTACTATTGCAACCAGGGCCGGTAACCTGATCCGAATCTGCGACCAGCTTGCGACCAAATACGGCTTGCCGATCATCAACAAGCGCATCGCGGTTTCGCCCGCAAGTCAGCTCCTGGAAGGCCACCCGCCGGAAGCCGCGCTCGCGCTGGCCCAGGCGTTGGATCACTCCGCCAAAGAGGTGGGCGTGGATCTGATCGGCGGGTTCACCGCCCTGGTGCATAAGGGCATGACGCCGGGCGAGCGTTTGCTGATCGAATCCCTGCCGCAAGCTCTCTCCCGGACTAAGCGCCTATGCGCCTCGGTCAATATCGGCACAACCAGGGCCGGCATGAACGTGGATGCCATCCTGCTGGTTAGCGAAACCATCCTGAAAATTGCCGAGGCCACCAGGCAGGAACATGGGTTTGGCTGCGCCAAGCTCGTGGTCTTTGCCAACGCCGCGGAAGATAATCCCTTTATGGCCGGCGCCTTCCTGGGGCCGGGCGAGCCGGATTGCGTCATCAACGTCGGCGTGAGCGGTCCGGGCGTGGTTAAGCGCGCGATTGAACGGCTGGTTGAACAGCATCCCGCCTGTACGCTCGACGAGATCGCCGAGGAGATCAAACACACCGCTTTTCGGATTACCCGCACCGGCGAACTTATCGGACGCGAAGTGGCCGAAAAATTAGGCGTGCGCTTCGGCGTGCTGGACCTTTCCCTTGCGCCCACGCCGCGGGTAGGGGATAGTGTCGGCGAAATTTATCAGGCGATGGGCGTCAGGGTGCTGGGCGCGCCCGGCACCACCGCGGCGGTGGCGCTGCTGAACGATGCGGTCAAGAAGGGCGGCGCCTTTGCCTCCTCGGCGGTCGGCGGATTGTCGGGGGCCTTCCTGCCCGTGATGGAAGATCACGCCTTGGCCCAGGCCGTGGCCGAGGGAACTTTAACGCTGGAAAAGCTGGAAGCCATGACCGCGGTCTGCTCGGTCGGCTTAGACATGATCCTGGTGCCGGGCGATATTGATAGCGCCAGCTTGAGCGGGATCATCATGGACGAGGCCGCCATTGGCATTTATGGCCAGAAAACCACGGCCGTGCGGATTATTCCGGCCATCGGCCACAAGGCGGGCGAGCGGATTGATTTCGGCGGGCTCTTCGGCGCCGGCACGGTAATGTCCCTCAAGTGCGCCTCCGGCAGCGCGGAGTTCGTCCGTCATGGCGGGCACATTCCGGCGCCAATCCAGAGTCTGGGGAATTAGTTGATTCGCAAGCCGAAGAACCGCAACATTACGAATCAACGAATCATCGAATCAACCAATCAACGAATCAACGAATCATCGAATCAACAATAGAGAAAGGAACTTGCCATGAACATCTGGTTATCCATTTTCGGCCCCACGACCCACGGGGAAAGCGCGGCTCAAGTGGCGAGGGGCGTGCGGCGCGCGGGCGCGAACGCCTTGCTCTTTTTCACCAGTCTTTATCACGGCTATCGCCTGCTCCAACGGCGCTATCCGCGGAAAGCAATCTATACCCTGGAAACCGATCGCGTGTTCTGGAACCCGGACCCCGCGCTCTACAAGGATTGCGCGTTGCAACCCCAGCGCAGTCTGGAGCTGGACAAGACGGACCTGGTGGCCGAACTGGCCAAAGCCTGCAAAGCCGAAGGCGTACTGTTCAGCGCCCTTATCCCGGTCTGCGCGGGCGAGCGCCTGGCCCAGGAGCATCCGGACCTGGCCGTGACCAATCTCTACGGCGCCAAAGACCGTCTGTTTGTCTGCTACAATAACCCGGCAGTGCGGGCCTACCGCCAAGCCATGATCCGCGACCTGGCCGGCCGCTACGAGCTGGACGCCCTGATGCTCGACAAAATTCCGCAGATCATGCTGGAACAGTATGCCTTTTCCGGCATGTTCGATGCGCCGCTGCGCACGGTCGGCAGCTTCTGCTTCTGCGCCCACTGCCAGGCCGCCGCGCGCAAGCAGGGTTTGGACCTTGAGGAAGTGCGCGCCCGCGCGCTGGAAATCGCCAGTCGGTCGCTGCAAGTTCCCCCGCATATCGTGGCCGCGTTGGGCGAACAGCTCATGGGCGACACCGAAATACCGCTGTTACTTCTCGAAGAGCCTCTGATCCGCCGGATGCTCGAATTCCGTTTTCAATCGGCGGTGGAGTTTGTCCGCGAACTGGGGGCCCTGGCCAAGTCGCTGCGAGCAAGCCTGATTTTCCAGGCGGCCTTCGCGCCGCCGGCCCATATCGGGCACGATATGACCTCGCCGCGCTTGTGGCTGGCCATTCAGAGTTACAAGCTGTACCGCGAAGTCCTGGACGAAATTTTCTGCGTCGTTCATTGGGATGAGACGACCGTGCGTTTTGAAACGCAGCGGGCGGTGGCCGCGGCCGAAGGCAAGACGCGGGTTGTAACCAGCATGCGCCTCTACGGCGCTACCCGGCCGGAGGAAGTGGCGCTGCTGGCCGAGGCCGCCTTGGCCGGTGGTTCGCAGGGCATATCGTTTCTCGGGTATGATGTGGCCACCGACGAATTACTCAGCGCCCTGCGGGCCTGGGCCCTCGCGCATAATTAGAAAGGAAAGTTAAATGATTCAGAAGTTAAAAAACCAGGGTGATATTCTTTTCAGCGTGATGAATACCACCTATGAATTCCTCGGGGAACAAGGCGGGGAACACATGATTAAAGCGTGGTGTGAATATGTTGCCGAGCACGGCTTTTGGAATGGGGTCGTGGATGCCGTTAAAAAAGACGGTCTCAAGGGCATGAAGAAGTTCTGGGATGATTTTCTGAGGGCCGAAGGCATGCCGAAAACTTCCTGCAAAACCTGGATCATGGGCGACGAATTTATTATGGCCATCAGTAAATGCCATTCCCAGGAAACGGTTAAACATGTCGGCGCGAAACTATATGGCAATGCCTGTCTCCATTGCGTTCATATTTGCCGCAAGATGGCGGAGTTGATAAAGTACGACGTAGCCATAGAGTATCACCCTGAAAAGGGGTCTTGTGTGCGGCGTTGGAAAATGAAATCAGTAAATTGAAATGAACGGACGGGAACGAATTCGACGGCTTTTAGATAGGGAACCGGTAGATCACCCCCCGGTGATGGCCTCTTTTGTTGCCTGGGGGGCTGAAGCCGGGAAAATTCCTCAGCATCGGATCCTTCAGGAACCGGAAACCAATGCTTCGATTATGGTCGGCCTGAGCCGTGAGTTGAGGCTCGATGGCGCGTATATCTCGTCGGACAACTGGATCATTCACAGCGCCCTGGGCGGCGCGGTGGATTTTCCGGATGATGACGAGCCTTGGGGCCACCCACCGGTTCTCGAAGAGTGGGATCAGCTCGCCGACCTGCGCGTGCCCGATCCCCTGGCGTCGCCCCGGATGACTTTCATGCTCTCGGCCGCGCGGCGCGCCGTGGAAATAAATCAAGGCGAACTTTTTCTTGAAGCCAACATTGACTCTGGCCCCTTTCAGATGGCCGGAATCCTGCGCGGGGCCCAGCGCTTGATGCAGGATGTGAGCGATGAGCCGCGGAGGGTTCATCAGCTCCTGGAATTTTGTGTGCGGGTAGCTGAGGCCTATGGCGCGGCCATGGCGACGACCGGCGTTGACGCCATTCAATTTGGCGATTCGACCGGGTCATTAATCAGCGAGGCGATGTACGAAGAATTCGTGCGGCCTTACCAGGCGCCGGTAATAAAAAAAATCCGGCAAGCCGGGTGTTATCCGTTCCTGCATGTCTGCGGCCAGACCGATCATCTGGCCGGCCGCTTGGCCCAGAGCGGCGCCGCCTGCGTGGAAATTGATGGGCCTGCCGACCTCAAGAAGACTTTTTCCCTTGTTAATAACCGCCTGGTGCTGCGCGGCAATGTGCCTACGCCGCTGCTGCGCGAGGGGACCGTCGAGCAGGTCGAGCAAGCGGCGCGCAAGTGTTTGCAAGCCGCCGGTTCCAGCCGCTTGATTTTAAGCCCCGGTTGCGGCGTGCCGCGCGGAACGCCGGCCGAAAATATCCGCGCCCTGGTGCGGGTGGCCCAAGAAGCTTGCGCGATTTGATAAAAAAGGTATTTAAAATCGGTAGCCGGTCAGTTATCGGGGGGCGTCGATCCCAATGGCCTGACACAAGGTCAGGCCCTACGTAGGGCGCGACCACGCCTCTGGCGTGGTAAACCTCGCGCCTGCCACGCGCAACGCGTGGTCGCGCCATTTTTACCCCCATGAGACTGAGGCCTTACTACCATCGTTAAAAAAAACTTGACACAAGCAGAGCGTTGACTGATATTCCCGTTATTCATTTATTCAGCAATAAGTCTTGTTAAACGCATGGGAGGAGCAATGAGAACGTCGGCCTTGTTGGTTACTGTTGTGATTGCGTTGCATTGTGCCGCTATTGGGGCGTTATTCTTAATTCAGGGTTGCGGCACCACCGGGCGAACCAGGACACCCGCTGCCCCGGCGCCGAGCATGCCGCCTACCACCAAGGAAGCCGTGAGTTATCCGCCACCGGCGGAAAAGGCCCTGGCGGGAGCGGAATTGCCCAAGACTTTGGAAACAACAGACTATACCGTGCGCTCCGGCGACACCTTGGCTGGCATTGCCAAACAATACGGAATTTCCCAAAGCGAGATAATTGA
>JACPGN010000293.1 GCA_016182435.1 Lentisphaerota bacterium
AAAGGGTTGGCTTTGCTTCAGACCCGCGCTGTAGAACACGAGCTGATGCGCGATCGGCAGGAAAAAGGGCGAGAGCGGCAGATTGCTCCAGCGGCGGTCCGCGGAAACTGAAAAGGCGAGCACACATCCCCTGCCGACCTTCCGGCGCAGCAGAAAAGGTACATCCCGCTCTGAGGCAACTACGATTTCCGCGCCCGGCTCCAGCGAGTCCCATTGCAGCTCGCGGGTGACAGCTATGGTAGGGTAGGTACCGGGCGGCACGTGCATATTTTCGAAGAGCGGGTCGCCGCGCTTAACCAGGCGCAATACCCGCCGCTGGGCCTCGGCGCCAAAATCATTCACGACAACCGGCTTGGCCGGCAGCGAAGTCCAACTGGCATAATCGGCGATAGTGGCGCGATTGCCCGGAAAGATGACCGCTACGCCGCCATGCTGGACATATTGCTCCAACGCGACGAGGGCCTGACCCTCCAGCGGTAGAGCATTGCACAGGAAAACGCAGGCGCAGTCGCTCAACTGCTCCGGACTAAGCGCTTCGGGATCAATTCGCTGAACCTTCATGGCCGAGCCCGTCCCGCCGGGATTCAGCGCGCGCATCAGGAAGAACGCGTCCGATTCCGTGCCAACACACAACACGGGCAATTTTTCATACACGCGCAGAAGGAAGTAAAAAGCGTTGTCCAGCGCAAGGCCATCCGGCGAGGTCTCGAGCCGGGCCGGGTGGGGCCCAAGCGTGAGCGGCGGCAAGGCAAAGACGCAAGTGGCGCGGCCGTCTTTTTCCAGGGCCACGGAGCGTTGACTGAGCGGCTGTTCGTCCAAGGTCAGCGAGACCGTCAGGGTCTGTTCAGAACCGCTATGCAAGAGAGCCACCGATAGCTGGCCGGGCGTGTTCGGCATCAGCAGCGCAGGCTGAATTTCAATATTAAGCGGCGCGGAATTGTCCGGCGCGGCCACGCCCAGCAAGGCCGTAAAAATTGAGGTATCGGGCGAAATTGTCTTGGCGTCCCACGGTTGCGCCGCGGCGGAACCGGCCGGATCAATCTGATTAGTCAGAGCAGCGAGGGGCTGAAATGAGGTCCAGGGCAGTTTCTGGCCATCGGTAATGATAAACAGCTCCTTTTCACGGCGCGATTCTTTCAGCGCGCTTAAAGCCCCCTGCACGGCCGGGCGCAGTTGCGAGGTGATGGCGCCAGGCTCGAGCGCGCGGATTTGGGCCAGGGCCAGACCCAAGTCGGGCGTAGGCTGCTCGATTAACGCCGTCACATCCTCGTCCGCCAGGAACAAGCAGACGCGGTCGCCGGGAGGCAATGCTTCAATCAAGGCTATGGCTGTGTCCCGGGCCGCGGTCCATACCCGGTTCTGCCCGGAGGTATAATCCATGCTGTAGGAAACATCCAACACTATGGCGATATCGCGCCGGGCGGCGCCGACGAGCTGGCGGAACGAGGAAACCCGCAGGACGGGCAGGGTAAACGCCAGCGCCAGCAGGAGCACCAGCAACGTGCGCAGCAGCCAGAGCAGGATGTTCTCCAGGCGCACCCGGCTGGAGGAGCGTTTCTGGGCTTGTTTCAAAAAGCGCACGGCGCTGAAGTTGATGATCACAATCCGCTGGCGTTGCCATAAATGCAGAACCAGCGGGATCAGCGCGGCGGCTACCGCCCAGAGGAATATGGGATTGAGCAATGACCACATGGCTTATTTCGAGGCCGGGTTCTCCGCCTTGGGCGGATCCGCCGGTGGCGGAAAAGTTCACGGTTCCGGGTTCACGGTTGTTGTGGTTTCCACGTTTTTTTTCAACTGTGAACGGTGAACGGTGAACCTTTTAAACCATTCTTATTTCGACAAGCGCTTGCGTTCTTCCAGGAAGGAGCGCGCGAAGACGGCAACTTCGTGATCCGTCCGGACCAGCCGGTAATCAATGTTCATTTCGGCGCAGGGCCGGCGATACTGCTCCAGGAAATCGGCGAAAACCTGGGCGTAGGCCTGGGCCATTCCGCGCGGGTCGGCCACAACGGTTTCGCCGGTTTCCAGGTCTATAAACCGGGCGCCCTGCTTGAACGAAAAATCAAGCTCGGCCGGGTCCAGGATATGAAAAACAATGACGTCATGGTGCTGTTTGCGGAAATGGGCCAGGGCCCGGATGATTTCAGGCGGGTCGTCCAGCAGGTCCGAAAACAGAATAATCAGGGCCCGGCGCCGGACCGCTTCGGCCACCTGGTGCAGCGTTCGGGCGGTCTGGGTGGTGGAAGCCGGAGGGTTCTGCGAGAGGGCTTTGAGCAGATTGTTCAGGTGCGCGAAGGAATTGCGCGCGCCGGCCTGAAAATCAATGCGGTCCGAATAGAGATACAACCCGACCGAATCGCGCACCTTGACCACCACGTAACCGACGGCGGCGGCCAGGCGGCAGGCGTAAAGGTATTTCATCGGCGGCCCGCTGGTAAAGCTCATGGAGTTGCTGCGGTCCACCACCAGGTAGACGCGCAGGTTGGTCTCGTCCTCGTAGCGGCGGATGTAATAGCGGTCGGTGCGGCCCAGCACCTTCCAGTCTAAGCGCTTGGGATCATCGCCGGGGGCATAAGCGCGATGGTCGGCGAATTCCGAGCTGGAGCCTTTCAGGTGACTGCGGTGGCGTCCGGCTAGGGTGCCTTCCACGACGTAGCGCGATTGGATGGTCAGCCGGCCGAGCCGCTGCAATTCCTGCGGCGACAAGAAATTACTGATGCCTGATGCCATAAATTAAGACTTCAGGACATGTTGCCCAAAAGGTTTTGTAAAGAAAATTGCCGACTTTTTTCGCGCTGGCGGGGCAGCGCTCCTACACGAATACTACAACAACGGCATGTAGGAGCGCCATCCCTATGGCGCGAATTATTCCTACACGAATACTACAACAACGGCATGTAGGAGCGCCATCCCTATGGCGCGAATTATTTGGGCAACACGCCCTTCATGAATCACTTGGCCGGTTTGGGCAGCACCTGCCAATGGTCGCCATCGCTGAGAATCAGGATTTGGGAGCCGATATAGGCCAAAGTAACGCCCGCGGCCTGGCCGCCTTCCGACAGCAGAATTTTTTCGGGCTTGTCTCCCAGGAGCTGGAAAGCCACGTTCTGGGCGCCGCTGGCGGTGGTGGAAACGGAACTGGGCTGGAGCCGGATCCGGCCGGCGTAAGGCGCGGCCAGCGCTTTATTCAGGTCGGAAAATTCCAAAAGAGTTTTGCTCTCAAGGCGGTAACGCTGACCGCGCGCGCCTTTGATGACCTTGAAGGTCGTAAGCTCATATTGCCAGGGCGCGCCCCAGCGATCGGTCAGGGGCACTGATGAATTGGTCGCGGTTTTTTTCAGCGGTTGCAGGTTGATCGGGTATTCGAGGTTATGGCGATAATAGTCGGCCAGGGCCGCCTGGATTTTTTCGCCGTCAAGCCGGGTGAGCCAGCGGCGGGCCATCTCGGCGCCGGAAAGCGCGATAGGCGCGCCGGTGGCTGCCGCCAGCGCGTTGAGCAGAGTGAGCGCTTCGTTGGTTTTGCCCAGGCGCAAGCTGTGCCAGGCCGCAAGGCCCTGGCTCACGCTCAGCAGGGGGTTGGTGGGCGAGGAGAGCTGCAACTGCTGGCAGGCTCGCAAGATCGCTTCATGCTGCGCCGGCGTGTTGGTCTGTGCGCTCCAGAGTAGCAAAACGGCTTTTTCCTCCGCCTCGCTTGCGCCGAAACTTGAGATTCCCGCTAGAATAAATAGCAGTAGAAGCAGCGGACATTGTTTGAGGGCCATCGAACAGTATTCCCTGAATTGGAAGCCGAAATGGGCACCGGCATTTGCTTTTCAGCCATGCCACGCGGAACGTGTGCAACAATTGACGCAGATCGCCGAGACGGGGCTCGGCTCCTACATTCTCCCGCCTATTATGGAATTTGTTGTAGGAGCGCTGCCCCGCCAGCGCGATGATTTCGATTTTTTCACACGTCCTCAGTGGGTCATGGTGTGCATGAGTATGTTTTCGCCAAGGCTCAACGCGCCGGCGTCGTCGTACCCGAAGGCATACGGATTTTGCGCCATCTCCCAGCCGCCGGAGAGGCCGTAAGGGCTGTAAATCACGGCTAATTGGCCATTGACCTCCAGCCCCAGCAAGCTGGGCGGTATAGTGGTCTTTCCGCTCAGTTGGGCGGAAAGTGCCGGGGTAACGCCGAGGCTCTTGATCTGGTTAGGGAGCGCAAAGAGCGGCGACTCGACCGGCACGGAGTTAAAGGAACGGTCCGGGAATATTTTTTTCATTTCGGCCATAAAGGCGGCATTAAAGGCGCGCCTTCCGCAACAGGCCTCGGCCAGCAGGAAGCCGCCCTTGTTAAGGTATTCGCGCAGGTTCTGCGCTTCGGCGCCGCTGAACTGGAAGGTTTCGTGGCCGGTGAGATACAGAATGGGCGTATCGAAAATGCGCTGGTCGGAAAGTTTCAGATCCTGCTGGCCGAACTTCACGGGGATATCCGTGCGCCGATTGAATTGCTGGAGCAGGACCGAGAGGCCGGCGTGGCGCGTCTTCCATTCGCCGTCATACATGACCTGAGCCACGAAGACCTTGCCGGCTTTGACCGTGTCGGCGTCGGTGAAAGTCATGGCCTGGGCTACGGTTTTGGCCCAGGCGCGCTGGCTGGTGGCATAGGACATGATATTGACGCCCAGTTTCATGGCGTCTTCCGCCGAGTAACCCATGAGGGTATCGTCATTGAGCGCGTCCCAGCCGATAGCCATGCACCAGCGCGAGATAATGGCCACGGTGCGGCAGTTGATGGTGACTCCGTAAAACAGCGGTTCATCGGAAGTATAGCCGGCGGCGCGCACGCCTTTGCGGTAAGTGACTTGGCCTATGTCGTAATAGGCGTGGAAAAGCGGATGGTCGGAGGTCAGGCGCTGGACTTTAGATTCCGGGAAAATCAGGGAAAGCTCTTCCTTGGCCGAATCGAAGAAGGGCTTGGAGCCCATGCCGGTATTTAAAATGATCGTGCC
>JACPGN010000059.1 GCA_016182435.1 Lentisphaerota bacterium
GCGGTCAATATCCAGGCGCACAATGAACAGGTGCCAGGCAGGCCGCTGCGGATAAGCCGGGTCCTTGAGCGGCAGGACTTCCGCCACTTCGGCCAGGCGCTGACGATAATAGCCGGAGAGTTCCGCGCGCTTGCGGTTGAATTCGTCCAGCCGCGCTAATTGCCGCCGGCCAAGCGCCGCGGCCATATCGGTCAGATTATATTTATAGCCCGGCTCAACCACTTCGGCTTGGGGCGCGCGACCTTGCGTCTGGCGATCAAACGCGTCCACGCCCAACCCATGAAATTTCAGCCGCCGCAGGGAATCAAGCAGCCCGGCATCCTCCGCGCAGACCATACCGCCTTCGCCGGTAGTGATATTCTTAATGGGATGAAATGAAAAAATGGCCGTGCCCACTGCGCCGATCTTCCGTCCGCGGTATTCCGCGCCCGCGGCATGGGCGGCATCCTCCACTACCCCGATACCCCGCTCGGCCGCCAGGCGGCGGATAGGATCCACATCCGCGCTGGCGCCGGCAAAATGCACGGGCACAATCAGCCTGGTTCTGGCGGTCAGCACGGCGGCAATCTGATCGGATCCGGCCATGAGGGTATCGCGGTCAATATCGGCAAATACCGGCCGGGCGCCGGCGAGCACGATGAGGTTGGGCGTCGAAACCCAGGTCAGGGAAGGCGTCACGACCTCGTCGCCCGGGCCGATACCCAGGGCTTGGAGGGTTACATGCATTCCGCCGGTGGCCGAGGAGAGCGCTACGGCGCCGCGCGCGCCAACGTAGGCGGCAAATTCCTCCTCAAATTTAGCGGCCTCAGCGCCGGTAGTGATCCAGCCCGAACGCAGCACCTCGCCCACGGCCTGGATATCGCCTTCCGTGATACTGGGCCGCGAAAATGGCAGAAAGTCTTTGCGCATACGGCTCCATTAACTGTTCTGAATCAGGCCCACCCGCCAAAGGCGGCAACAAAAAACCTGGATTCCCGATTGGATCGGGAATGACAAACAACATCCGTCCATTCTGTCATTCCCGCGAAAGCGGGAATCCAGTCCAAACCTTAAAATTCCCAGCATTCAATCAGGCGGCTGCGCCACAATGCCCCCTTCGATCCATTGCACCACCCGGCGCGGGCCCATTTGGACTTCCTGCCGCACTCGCCACGGCGGCAGCACCGCCGATTCCGGCGGGCCCTCCATTGGCGGGTCCGCCTTTGGCGGAAAATTCCGCTCAAGGGTCAGAACGCCGTTAAACTCCGGATGCCGCCGCGCGAGAACGGAATTGAGCGCGTTTATATCGGAAAGGGGTGGGAATACCAAGTCGCAATAGTAATAAAAGCCGGCGCGGGTAGTTTCATCAAGCTGCCAGCCGGCTACGCGGGCGTAATGATCGGCGGCAACTTGGGTTGCGATAGCGTGGAAGGCGGCGCAATAACTTTTTCCACCGTAGGCGGCTTCGCGTTCGGCGGAACCCCGGTCCAACATAGGAAAGAGAATTGTCAAGCCGCCAATATAAAACAAAGCGGTAGCGGTTAACACCCGCTTTAGGAGCGCCCCGCTCTTCAGGAACAAAGCTCCGCAAACGACCAGGGCGGTGAGCGCGGCCCCGGCCTGGTGCCAGCCCCACGCGGGCGTCAGTTGCCGAATCTGTGGCCCCAATAAAGGCGATATAATTAAAATCAGCAGTCCGCCCAGCATACAGCCAACCCAGAGCCACAGCGCATTTTTCAGCAACCGACTGTCCGCCAGGGCCGGGCCAGGGAGCTGCGGCTGTAGAGCCTGAGCGCCAATCATGGCAAAAGCCGGCAATAAAACGGCTATGTAAATTTCCCGCTTGGTGGCGGAAAACGAAAGCAAGAGCAACCCGCCTAAGACCCAGGCGGCCAGCACCAAGCCCGCCGGCGTCATTTGCCGACGGCCCAACGCCACCAGCAGCTCTTTAACGCCGAAGAGAATAACCACCAGCCAGGGCAATAGATAGACCGGAATAATCTTGAGATAATACCATGGAGCTTGCTGGTGGCCCAACTGGCTGGCCGCGCCGACAAAACGACCGAGATGATTGGTCCAGAACCATTCGTGCCACAAAGCTGCTCCGCCGACTTGCCGCAAGGCCAACATCCAGCTAAGCATTAGAACAAGGAATAGGAGCAAGGCCAAGCCATGCCCGAGGAGACTGGCCGGCTTACCCAGTCCGCGCCAGAGCGTTGTCCGGCCCCAGGAAAACACGAGGGCGAGCCAACCCGGCAAAATAATGAGCGGGCCAATAAATCCTTTTGCCAGAAAGGCTGCCCCCGTAAAGACCGCTGCCAAGGGCAGGAAGCGCAGGCGCAACCCGATATACGCCTCGGCAAAACACCACAGCGCCGCGGTAATAAAAAACATCAGGGCATTGTCCACCAGCAGCCAATGGGTGACATGAATAAACCCCGGCAAAGTCGCCAGCAGCGCCACGGCCAAGGCAGCCTGCGCGCGTCCCAGCAAACGCCGCGCCAGCAACCAGGTCATGGCCAGAGTGCCGAGGCCCCACAGTGCCGAGGTCAAGCGCAAGGTTGCGGTCGGCCCCAGGAGGACGGCAAGCAAGCGCAACGCGCCGGCGCCGACGATGTAATACAAAGGCGGCTTTTCCACGAAAGGCTGGCCGGCCAGGTCAGGGATCAGCCAATTACCCGTGCGGCTCATGCTAAGCATGATGGCCGCTTCGCGCGGCTCATCCGGCGTCCACAGGTCGTGATCGGCAATCCCTACCAGCGAGATCAAGAGGCACAGGCTGACGAGCCAGAGTGGCAGCGCAGTGGTGGTCGAAGTACCGTTCACGTTCAGGCTAATCCTTTTTGCGCCACTGTAGTCGAAGGCCTTTTCTTAACACAAGAAAAAAGTCCAGGAGGTGTGGGCGAAAGACGCGCTTGACCACCATGGGTAATTAATGCTAAAAAATCTGAAAAAAAAGAAAGGGAAGGTGGCCATGAAGCTGACCCAAAGTAATATCCGTTCCTGCCCGCAACGCTGGCGCCTTGCCAGCGTCTTGTCTTGTAGCCGCGCCCGTGAGGGCGTGGTTTCCAGAGCTATGTCCAGGCGAGTTCGGGCTATACTCGTCGCCAGTATGACCTCAGCCGGCTTTGGCCTTCTCCTCAATGCGGCCGCGGCCGAGCCCGAAGGCACGGTCTGGGCCAAATATAATAACACCATCCATAGTCCGACCAACACGATTTCGACCGATGGCCGCATTCCTTTAGGAACAAGCGGAACAGGAGATGCTGGCGGCACACTGTGGCAAGCAGTTATAGTAGACGTAACTTACAAAATGTGGTACGGCGGAAGTGGTGCGGGTAACTATCGGATTTATCACGCGACCTCGCCCGACGGCTTGACCTGGACTAAATATAATAATGTTGCTCCAACCAACTCGGACACGACCTCGACCGATGGCCGCATTCCGCGCGGCCTCACCGGCGGCGATGTCACTTATGCTGGCTACTCAGCCGTGATTAAGGATGGAGACACTTACAAAATGTGGTACAGCGGCTATAATGGGACTAACTATCGTATTTATTACGCGACCTCGCCCGACGGCTTGGATTGGACCAAATATGACAACTCTATTCCCGCTCCCTCAGACACGACCTCGACCAATGGCCGCATTCCCTTGGGCACCTCCGGCAGAGGCGATGACCGTTATGTTTACGCCCCAGCCGTGATTAAGGATGGGAACACTTACAAAATGTGGTACTTAGGAGATGATGGGGCTATCAGTCGATGGGGCTATCAGTCGGATTTATTACGCGACCTCGCCCGACGGCTTGACCTGGACCAAATATACTAATGCTATCCCAGCCAACTCGGACACGACCTCGACCGGTGGCCGCATCCCCCTCGGCGCCACCGGCGGCGATGCCACTTATGTTGGCTTCCCAACTGTAATTAAGGTTGGGTACACTTACTACACGTGGTATGGCGGCTATTCTGGCGCCTGGCGGATTTATCATGCCAGAATTTTACCGCCGGCCGGCACGATTTTCTCATTCCATTGACCAGGCTCCCCGGCCCAGTGTACGGTAAAAGCAAGCCCTCTCATTCACGTCCGCATTACCCATTTTATTACCCACACAAGCGGGTATTACCCACTTCCTCGAAATCATACACTCTTTATTTTAGTGTAAAAGGCGGTCTTTCATGAGCAACCTGCCCAGAAACCTGATCGGCCTGTCCCTGCTGCTGATAATCAGCGCATTTCTGGTCGTCCTGTTTTACCGCGGCCTGGCCGAACCTGATGAAGGCCGTTATGCGGAAATCGC